>SEHC01000455.1 GCA_004173415.1 Lysobacteraceae bacterium | reverse complement strand
CGCGGCATCAGCCAGGAAGACGCGGTATCGCTGATCGTCGACGGATTCTGCAAGCAGGTGTTCCGCGAACTGCCGATGGAATTCGCGGTGGAAGCGAAGAAGCTGCTCGAAGTCTCGCTGGAAGGCAGCGTCGGATAAGCCCAGGTCCCTGACCCGCCGCCCGGCAGGGGCGCACGGGACCGCAACCGCACAAGTTCAATTGGCCGGGGCCACGTTGCCCCACCCGCCCAAGCCTTCTCCCCGCGGGGAAGGACACAATCCTGGAAACTTGAAATGCTGAAGATAGAGAACCTCCACGCCAAGGTGGCCGGCAAGGAAATCCTCAAGGGCCTCACCCTGGAAGTTAAGGCCGGGGAAGTACACGCGCTGATGGGGCCCAACGGCGCCGGCAAGTCGACCCTGGGCAATATCCTGTCCGGCCGCGAAGGCTATGAAGTCACCGCGGGCACGGTGACCTACCAGGGGCGCGACCTGCTGGAGCTGGCCCCGGAAGAACGCGCCGCGGCCGGCGTGTTCCTCGCCTTCCAGTACCCGGTCGAGATCCCCGGGGTCAACAACACCTACTTCCTGCGCGCCGCCCTCAACGCGCAGCGCAAGGCGCGAGGCGAAGTCGAGCTGGATTCGATGCAGTTCCTCAAGCGGGTCCGCGAAAAACTGGCCGTGCTGCACCTGAAGGACGAACTGCTGCATCGGGGCGTCAACGAAGGCTTCAGCGGCGGCGAGAAGAAGCGCAACGAGATCTTCCAGCTCGCCGTGCTCGAACCCAGTCTGGCGATCCTGGACGAAACCGACAGCGGCCTGGACATCGATGCGCTGAAGAACGTGGCCGACGGGGTCAATGCCCTGCGCTCGCCGGATCGCGCTTTCCTGGTCATCACCCACTACCAGCGCCTGCTCGACTACATCAAGCCCGACATGGTCCACGTGCTGGCCGATGGCCGCATCGTCGAGTCCGGCGGGGCCGAGCTGGCCCTGGAGCTGGAGGCCCATGGCTACGCGTGGCTGAAGGACCGGGTCGCGCCGGACAAGGTGGCCTGATGAGCGCACTGCTCGACTCCCTCGCGGCCGGTTTCCAGGGAGACGCCGCGCGCCGCACCCTGCTGGACGAGGCGCTGCGCCAGGGCCTGCCCGGCCCGCGCAGCGAAGCCTGGAAATACACATCCCTGCGCGCACTGGAGCGGCGCAGCTTCGCCGCAGTGGAGTCGGCGCCGGAACCGGATGCGATCGTCCTGGCCTCCATCCCGGGACCGCGCGCCGTGTTCGTCAACGGGCGTTTTTCGGCCTCCCATTCGCTGCTCGAGGACCTGCCTGGCGGGGTCAGCGTGCAGCTGCTTTCCCAGGCCGCGTCATCGATCGACGACAGCGCCCGATTCCTCGCCCGTCGCTTCGAGCGCGATGACGGGATCTTCGCCCGGCTCAACGCGGCGCTGGCCGTCGAGGGCGTGCTGCTGCACGCCAACGCCGCCAGTCGTGGCGAAAAGCCCGTGCACCTGGTCTTCATCGGCGCCGAAGACGGTTCCGATCGGGCCTGGCACCTGCGCAACCTGATCCAACTGCAGGAAGGCGCCAACCTTCGCGTGGTCGAGCACCACCTGGCCACCGGCACGCATGCGCATCTTTCCAATGGGCTGACCCGTATCGATCTGGCCACCGGTTCGACGCTTGCCCACGCGCGCGTGCAGCATGAAAGCGAGCGTGCCACTACGCTGCTGCGCACCGATGCGGTGCTGGGTACCGGAGCCGAGTACCGGCGCCTGGACCTGGAGATGGGTTCGGCCCTGTCCCGGCACGAACTGAACGTGCGCCTGGAAGGCGACAACGCCAGGCTGCTGGCCAACGGCGTGCTGCTGGCCAGCGGAAGACGCCATGTCGACACCCGCCTGGGAATCGAACATGTCGGCCGGAATACTGCCTGCGAACTCACCTGGCGCGGACTGGCGGCCGGACGCGGACGCGCCGTCTTCCATGGCGGCATCGTCATCCAGCAAGGTGCCGACGGCAGCGACGCCATGCTTTCCAACAAGAACCTGCTGCTGTCCGAAGGCGCCGAGATCGACAGCCAGCCGGTGCTGGAAATCCATGCCGACGAGGTCAAGGCCGCCCATGGCGCCACGGT
>SEHC01000454.1 GCA_004173415.1 Lysobacteraceae bacterium | reverse complement strand
GCGTGGTGCAGCGCGTAGCGCAGCCCGCGCTGCAACAGCGAGGTGAAGCGGGCATCGGCGTAGGTTTCCGCCGAATGCCCCAGTCCGGCATACCAGGCGCGGCCACCCAGTGACTCGTGGCACCACGCGATGGGATGGTCGGCGCCCATGGTCCCGCCCTGGTAGTCGCGCTCATCCACCGTGGCGATGACGCGCACGCGTCCACGCGGGTTGTCACGGTAGTTGTACAGCTCATCGGTGACCCGCCAATCGAGCGCACCGGCGGGTTCCGGCTCCAGTTGCACCCGCACCGTCTGCAGTCCGGGGGGATGGCTCAGGAACCAGGCGCCGACCAGTTGTCCGTACCACGGCCAGCCATATTCGGTATCGGCGGCGGCATGCAGGCCGATGAAGCTTCCACCCGACCGCACGAACTCCTGCATCGCCTGTTGCTGCGCCTGGTCCAGCACGTCGCCGGTGGTATTGGCGAACACCACCGTCCGGTAGCGGGCCAGGTTGGCGCTGGTGAAATCGACGGGGTCCTCGCTGTGGTCCACTTCCGCACCTTCCTGCGCGGCCAGCCGTTGCAGCGCAGCAACCGCGGCGGGGATGGAATCGTGCCGCCAGCCCTCAGTGCGGGTATAGACCAGCACCCGCGCCGCTGGCGGCGTGGCCGCCGCCATGGTCGTAGACAGGGCCAGCACGGCCAACAGCAGGATGGGGAGTGCGCGATGCATGCCACCCAGTCTGCCACGGCCGGCGCCGTGCCCTGCGATAATCCGCGTATCCAACTGCAAACGGGTTTCCCATGTCCGATCCGCGCCAGCGCACTCTCCGATCTGATCCGTCCCGCGTCATCCGCGCCCCGCGCGGCAGCGAGCTCAGCTGCAAGTCCTGGCTCAGCGAAGCGCCGTACCGGATGCTGCAGAACAACCTGGACGCGGAAGTGGCAGAAGACCCGACTTCCCTGGTCGTCTACGGCGGAATCGGCCGCGCCGCGCGCGACTGGGCCTGCTACGACGCGATCCTGGAATCGCTGCGCAACCTGGAAGACAACGAGACCCTGCTGGTCCAATCCGGCAAGCCGGTTGGCGTGTTCCCCACCCACGTCGACGCGCCGCGCGTGCTGATCGCCAATTCCAACCTGGTGCCGCACTGGGCCACCTGGGAACATTTCCACGAGCTCGATAAGAAGGGCCTGATGATGTACGGGCAGATGACCGCCGGCAGCTGGATCTACATCGGCAGCCAGGGCATCGTCCAGGGCACCTACGAGACTTTCGTGGAGATGGGTCGCCAGCATTACGGTGGCAGCCTCAAGGGGAAATGGATCCTCACCGCCGGCCTGGGCGGCATGGGCGGCGCGCAGCCGCTGGCGGCGACGCTGGCCGGCGCCTGCAGCCTGACCATCGAATGCCAGCAGAAGAGCATCGACATGCGCCTGCGCACGCGCTACGTGGACGAACAGGCCACCGACCTGGACGATGCGCTGGCCCGGATCCGCGCCTATACCTGGGCCGGCGAAGCCAAATCCATCGCCCTGCTCGGCAACGCGGCCGAGATCCTGCCGCAGCTGGTGCGCATGGGCGTGCGCCCGGACGCAGTCACCGACCAGACCAGCGCGCACGACCCGGTGCACGGCTACCTGCCGATCGGCTGGACCGTGGAGATGTGGCTGGGCGAGCAGAAGGTCGAGCCGGAGCGGGTGCGCGACGCGGCCAAGCAATCCATGCGCGTGCACGTGGAGGCGATGCTGGAATTCGAGAAGCAGGGCATCCCGGTCTTCGACTACGGCAACAACATCCGCCAGATGGCCTTCGACGAAGGCTGCGCGAATGCATTCGATTTCCCCGGCTTCGTCCCGGCCTACGTGCGCCCGTTGTTCTGCCGCGGCGTCGGCCCGTTCCGCTGGGTGGCGTTGAGCGGAGATCCGGAAGACATCTACAAGACCGATGCGAAAGTGAAGGAACTCATCCCCGACGACGCGCACCTGCACCGCTGGCTGGATATGGCGCGCGAGCGGATCAGTTTCCAGGGCCTGCCGGCGCGCATCTGCTGGGTAGGCCTGGGCCTGCGGGACAAGCTGGGCCTGGCCTTCAACGAGATGGTCCGCAACGGCGAGCTGAAGGCGCCGGTGGTGATCGGCCG
>SEHC01000453.1 GCA_004173415.1 Lysobacteraceae bacterium | reverse complement strand
TCGGCCGCCTGGCGGTAGGAGACGCGGGTGGCCGGGTCGTTCATTTCCCGCGGATCGAGGCGCATGCCCTTGAACCAGGGCGTGCAATCGAGCTGTTGCTCGCGGGCCAGTTGCGCCAGGTTGCACAGCATGTTGGTCGGGATGACCGCCGCGGTCAGCCGCGCCTCTGTGCCCGGATCGGAATTGACGCGCATCGAAGCCCTCCAGCTTGTCCGCTTTGCCCCCCTCAGTATGCCGCTCCTGCCCTCACCGGCGTCAAGGCGCGACGACAGACTTGGGTGTCCGCGTCCCACGGATACGCGTGCGTATTGAGGCGCGTCTTCGCCATTCCCAGGAGAACAACAAAGATGCGTCGACCCCTCGCCGTAGCCGCTTCCGTGCTGGCGTTGTGCGCTTGCCAAGGCAGTGACAAGCCGCCCGCCACGGCGACCGTAGCCGCCGGCGATGCGGATTTCGCCGCCCGGTTGCACGAGCTGCTGCTCGATGCCAAGCCGGGCGACGTGATCGAGGTGCCGGCGGGCAAATTCTCTTTCGACCGCAGCCTGTCGCTGCGCGCGGACGGGGTCACCCTCCGCGGCGCCGGGATGGACAAGAGCGTGCTCAGCTTCAAGGGCCAGAAGGCCGGCGCCGAGGGCCTGCTGGTCAATGGCGACGATTTCACCATCGAGGGCCTGACCATCGAGGATTCCAAGGGCGACGGGTTGAAGATCAGCGAATCGGAGAACGTCACCATCCGCAAGGTCAAGGTGCAGTGGACCGGCGGGCCCAGCACCAAGAACGGCGCCTACGGCCTGTACCCGGTGCTGACTAGGAACGTGCTGATCGAGGACTCGGTGGCGATCGGCGCCTCGGACGCGGGCATCTACGTGGGCCAGTCCGACGGCGTCATCGTGCGCCGCAACCGCGCCGAATCCAACGTCGCCGGCATCGAGATCGAGAACACGCTCAACGCCGACGTGTACGAGAACGTGGCGACCGCGAACACCGGCGGCATCCTGGTCTTCAACATGCCCAACCTGACCCAGCAGGGAGGCAACATCCGGGTGTTCAACAACAAGGTGCTGGCCAACAACACAGACAACTTCGGGGCCAAGGGCACGCCGGTGGCCAGCGTGCCGGCCGGTTCCGGCATCGTGGTCAACGCCAACGACGACGTCGAGATCTTCGACAACGAGGTCGCCGACAACGCCACCGCCAACTTCATCATCTCCAGCGTCTATTCCACCGGTTACAAGGCGTCGAGCATGTCCAAGGACTTCGATCCCTACCCGGAACGCATCCACGTGCATGGCAACCGGGTTTCCGGCGGCGGCGACTCGCCCGACGGCCTCGACCTGAAGGCGCTGAAGGATGAGGTCGTTGCGTCTGTGGTTGCTGGCCTGCGCTCTTCTCGCGCTGGGGTCGTGCGCGCGCGAAGGTGGCGGCCCGGTGCGTTTCATCGCCGAGGGACAGCCGGCCACGCTGGGCGAATGGGGCGTGCTCAAGGTCCGCGGCACGCGCCTGTCGCTGGGGGAGGGCGTGGTTCCCTACGACCTCAACACGCCGTTGTTCAGCGACTACGCGCACAAGCTGCGCACGATCTGGATGCCGGAAGGCACGACCGCCCGCTACGACGCCGAAGCCAGTTTCGATTTCCCGGTCGGCACGATCATCAGCAAGACCTTCTACTACCCGCTCCCGGGCGGGGCCGGCTGGGACGGCAGGTCGGTGGCGCGCACCGGCGCCGGTGACCTGCTGCAGGGGGAGTCGCTCGATCTTTCCAGGGTGAGGCTGATCGAAACCCGGTTGCTGGTTCGTCGCGAGCAGGGGTGGGTGGCGATGCCGTATGTCTGGAACCAGGAGCAGACCGAGGCGACGTTGCGTCGCGCTGGCGCGCTGGTTCCGCTTGAACTGGTCGATCCGGCCGGCCGGCGCCAGGCCATCGACTACCAGGTGCCCGACCAGAACCAGTGCGCCAGTTGCCATGCCACCGACAACAAGACCCGCGCGCTGCATCCGATCGGTCCCAAGGCGCGCAACCTCAACCGCGATTTCGCCTATGCCGCCGGCAACGAAAACCAGCTGCAACGCCTGGTCCGCGCCGGTTACCTAGGCGGCGCGCCGGAGCCGCATGCAGCGCCACGCGCGGCCGATTGGCAGGACCGGTCGCGGGCCACGCTGGAGGATCGCGCGCGCGCCTACCTGGACGTCAATTGCGGCCATTGCCACAGCCCGACCGGGCCGGCCATCACCTCGGGCATGTGGCTGGATTCGGCGACCAGCGATCGGCTGAAACTCGGTTTCTGCAAGCAGCCGGTGGCGGCGGGCAAGGGCACCGGCAACCGCCTCTACGACATGGCGCCGGGCCATGCGGACCAGTCGGTGCTGGTGTTCCGCATGGACAGCGACGATCCTTCGGTGATGATGCCCGAGCTGGGGCGCTCGGTGGTCCACCATGAAGGGGTGCGGCTGATCGCCGACTGGATCGATGCGCAGACAGGGGATTGCGACCTGTGAGACAGCCGGGCCGGCGAAACCGGCGGGCGTCGGCGGCTAACGGGGCAGGGAGTTTTGGGCAAGCATCGCGGCAGGCCTCACGGCGGTCCGCACGGTTCTTCAACGGGAGAGAACGATGAAGTTGATTCAACGTGGCCTGGTGGCGGGGATGCGCCGCGCGCTGTTCGGGGGCTGCCTGCTGGCGGCATCGACCGGCCCGGTGCTGGCGCAGGAGGCTGGCGAGGCGGCGGAAGGCAAGGGGCCAGCGGCCGAGGTGGAAGCCGCCACGCTGGACCGGATTGTGGTCACCGCGCAGAGCCGCGACCAGGAGCTGCTGGACGTGCCGATCGCCCTGCAGGTGATCGACAGGCAATTGATCGCCGACCTGGCAGCGGAGAACCTCGGTGACCTGGACAGTTTCGTCCCCGGCCTGGTGGTCAGCGACAGCCAGCCGACCCAGGCCAGGTTCCAGCTCCGCGGGATCAGCACCGGGGATTTCGCCATCGGCACCGACCCGGCGGTCGGCGTCTACGTGGACGGGGTCTACGCCGGGCGTGGCGGGGGCCTGGTGCTGCCGTTCCTCGACGTGGAACGCGTCGAGGTGCTGAAAGGCCCGCAGGGCACGTTGTTCGGGCGCAACTCGGCCGCCGGCGCGGTCTCGGTCATCACCAACCGGCCAGGCCAGGAGCTGGAAGGCCGGTTCAAGCTGCGCCTGGGCAACTACGGCAAGGAATACCTGGAAGGCATGTTCAACGCGCCGGTCGGCGAAAGCGCCGCCTTCCGCTTCAATGCGCTGGTCAACCGCAGCGACGGTTGGCTGCAGGACGCGGCTACCGGCAAGGACCTCAACGGCGAGGACGACTGGGCCACGCGCGCCGCGTTCGGCTGGAACGTCGGCGACAACACCCAGCTGCTGGTGAGCTGGGAGCACGAGAAGCTGGACCAGCGTTCGCATCCGACCATCGGCATCGTCGCGTTGCCGCCCGCGCCCGGCCTGCCGGC
>SEHC01000040.1 GCA_004173415.1 Lysobacteraceae bacterium | reverse complement strand
ATGACGTTCTCGCCGCCCTGTGCGGGGTGGTCCTCGATCCAGGCCGGAACCACAGGGGTCTTCGCCGTCGCCTCGACCTTCTCGAAAGGCAACTCCACCCAGAAGGTGCTGCCGCTGTTCTCGGTGCTTTCGAAGCCGATCCGGCCACCCATGGCCTCGGTAAGGCCCTTGGCGATGGTGGTTCCCAGGCCGGTGCCGCCGTAACGGCGGGACAGGCTGACGTCGGCCTGCTCGAAGGCCTCGAAGAGCCGTGCCCGGACGCCGGCCGGGATGCCGATGCCGGTATCGGTGACAACGAACCGGAGGCAGACGCGCGCGTCCTCGTCGGCCGCCACCTGCAGTTCCAGGCGGACGCTGCCGGCGTCCGTAAACTTGACCGCGTTGCCGGCCAGGTTCAGCAGGATCTGGCGCAGGTGACGAATGTCGCCACGCAAACGATCGGGCACATCGGCGGCGATCCGAACCTCGTACTCCAGCTGCTTGCCGCGGGCCTGCGGCAGCAGGATCATGCCGATGTTGTCCACCAGCTCGCGGGGCGAGAACTCGACCATGTCGAGCTTGAGCTTGCCGGCCTCGATCGCCGAGATATCCAGCACGTCCTCGACCAGCGCGAGCATGCTGCGGGTGGAGGCCTGGATGGTGGAAAGGCACTCGCGCTGCTCGCTGTCCAGGTCGGTGGTGGCCAGCAGTTCGGACATGCCGGACAGCCCGTTGAGCGGGGTGCGGAACTCATGGCTCATGTTGGCCAGGAAACGGCTCTTGGCCTCGTTGGCGCGATGGGCTTCCTCGGTCGCGCGGGTCAATTGCCGCAGCAATCCCGACAGGTACATCGGCACTGCGATCAGTCCCAGCAGCAGGCCGATGCCCAGGCTGCGGTTCTGCGCCCAGTATTCGCTCAGCACCAGCACGCAGGCGAAACTGACGCAGGCCATCGCCACGGCGATGATCAGATAGCGATTGCCATAGCGAAGTCCGTTGCCGACGGTCACCCACATCAGCACGATGTAGGCCCAGGCCAGGGGTTCCCCCATCCCGACCATGGCCGCCGCCATCAGGCCGTAGTCGGCGACCATGCCCAAGGCGCGCCGCCATCCCGACTTCCCGGGCTGGGCCAGCAGCCAGCCGATGATGACGATGCCGTTGACCAGCCCGGAAAGCACGATTGCGAGCACGATGGAGTACTCGCCGGGATCCAGCATTTGCCGCGAGGAAGGCAGCAGCGCATAGGCCAGGATCAGCGAGATAAGGCCGATGCGGACGATCGCCTGGCCATGCTCGCTGTCGGGCCGGTTCGACAACCGGCTGCGGACCCATGTGGAAAGCGCGTGCACGGCTACTGCATGCCCGGACGGACGTGGACGGTCGAGTACTGCTCGCAGATGTCGTCCAGCCTGGCCCGGCCACGGCCCAGCGCATCGACGCACGCGGGGTCGAACAGGCGGCCACGCTGGGCATACAGATAGGCCAGCGCCGCATCCTTGTCCCAGGCCTTCTTGTACGGTCGGGGCGAGATCAGGGCGTCGAAAACGTCCGCCACCGCCACGATTCGCGCTTCCAGCGGAATCGCATCGCCCTTGAGCCCGTCGGGATAGCCGCTGCCGTCATAACGCTCGTGATGACGCAGGGCGATGATCGCGCCAGCCTGGATGAAGCGGTTGTGGCTGCCGCTGAGAAGTTCGTGGCCGATGCGCGGATGACGACGCATGATCTCGGTTTCTTCTTCGGTCAGCGGGCCCGGCTTCATCAGCACCGAATCGGGGATGGCGATCTTGCCCATGTCGTGGAGCGGCGCGGCCATCTCGATTGCGCGCACTTCATCCTCGGGCAGTCCGAGCTGCTCGGCGATCAGTCCGGCGACGTGGGCCATGCGCTCGAGGAAGGCGCTGGTGCCGCTGTCGCGATACTCGATTGCGCGCGCAAGCCGGGACAGCGTCTCGCGCTCGCGTTCCTCCACCTCGTGCATGCTCGAGAGCAGGCGCTGCTCCAGCGACATCGCGCGCTGCTTGATGTTCTCGCTCTGCTGGCGGAGCTGCAGCAGATTGCGGCAGCGGGCGCGCAGTTCTCGCGGGCGAACGGGCTTGACCAGGAAGTCGATCACCCCGGCCTCGAGCGCGGCCTGGCGGATCGGTTCGTCGCCGACGACGGTGATCAGGATGATGGGGATGTCCCGGTGCATCGGCAGGCGCCGGAAACGGCGCGCGAATTCCAACCCGTCCATGCCGGGCATGCGGTAGTCGAGCAGCAGCAGGTCGCTGCGATTGGCCTCGCACCAGGCCAGGGCAACCGCGGGATCGCCGAAATCATGCACCGACAATTCCGGAGCGATGTCCTCGATCACATGACGCAACATCGTGCGCGCAGAAGTCTGATCGTCGACGATGACGATATCCAAGCCGCTACCTACCCCATTGGGCCACGCTGCGTGGCTGTCTGTCGAGGATACCCCGGAGTAGACCCTGCTGGCATCTAGCATTGCTTGAATCCTCCCCGGCAGATCCGCTGTTGGCGAATATATACCGGTGGCCTGGTTCGGGCGGAAAGGTGCCTGCGGTGCGGGGGAACAGGCGACGCGGTCCGGACTTTTGCTGGAATAACGCAGAAAGCGTGCCAGCTCCGTCAACCGGGATGAATCAGAAGCCAAGTGTGATGCACGTCACAAAAATAGGACATGACTAGGCGCTTTGGTCAACGCTGCTGAAGGCGAATGCAATGTCGCCACCGGTGCGCCCGAGGCACTTGCTGCCCCGCCGCGTCACCCCGCCCTGCGCGGCTGGCAGGTGTTTCGCGCGTCGGTCAGCTGGATGCTTCCGGACGCATGTAGGGGAACAACAGCACATCGCGGATCGAGTCGGCGCCGGTCATCAGCATCACCAGGCGATCGATGCCGATTCCGAGTCCGCCGGTCGGGGCCAGACCTACCTCAAGGGCGCGGATGTAATCGGCGTCGTAGTGCATGGCTTCGTCGTCACCGCCTTCCTTGGCCTGGACCTGCGCCTGGAAGCGGGCCGCCTGGTCCTCCGGATCGTTGAGTTCGGAAAAGCCGTTGGCCAGCTCCTTGCCGTTGATGAACAGTTCGAAGCGGTCGGTGTAGCCCGGTTCGGCGTCCTTGGCCCGCGCCAGTGGCGACACTTCCACCGGATGGTCGGTGATGAAGGTCGGCTGGACCAGCGTGTGCTCCACGGTCTTCTCGAAGATCTCCAGCAGCAGCCTGCCCCAGCCATAGCCGGGCTTGACGTGGATCTTCAGCCTTGCGCAGTGCCCTGCCAGCGCTTCCCGGTCGGTGCAGTCGGCCAGGGTGATTTCCGGGTTGTGGTGGCGCACGGCTTCATCCATGCGCCAGCGCCGGAAGGCCGGGGCCAGGTCGATCTGCTGGCCTTCCCATTGCAACTGGCAGGTGGCCAGCACCTCATTGGCCACGTCGCGGACCATGCCCTCGGTCAGGTCCATGATCTCGTTGTAGGTGGCGTAGGCCTCGTACAACTCCAGCATGGTGAACTCGGGGTTGTGCCGGGTGCTCACGCCTTCGTTGCGGAAATTGCGGTTGATCTCGTAGACCCGCTCGAGCCCGCCGACCACCAGTCGCTTGAGGTAGAGCTCGGGTGCCACGCGCAGGTACAGGTCCAGCCCAAGCGCGTTGTGGTGGGTGGTGAACGGCTTGGCGGTGGCGCCCCCGGGGATGTAATGCATCATCGGCGTTTCCACTTCCAGGAAACGGCGTGCGTCCAGCCACTCGCGCATCGCGCGGATGATCTTGGAGCGCTTGATGAAGACTTCGCGCGCTTCCGGAGTGACGATCAGATCGACGTAGCGCTGGCGATAGCGCTGCTCCACGTCGGTCAGTCCATGCCACTTGTCCGGCAACGGCCGCAGCGACTTGGTCAGCAGGCGCAAGCTGGTCGCCCTGACCGACAATTCTCCGGTCCTGGTGCGGGTCAGGCCACCTTCGACGCCGACGATGTCGCCGATGTCCCAACCCTTGAGCGCATCATAGGTCGCGCCCAGCGCGTTGGCCTGCAGGAACAACTGGATGCGCCCGGACTCATCCTGGATCTGGACGAAGCTGGCCTTGCCCATGACCCGCTTGGCCATCAGCCGCCCGGCCATCTTCACCTGGCGATCCGGGGATTCCAGCGCCTCGGCCGGCCACAGCGCCGAGTCGGCATACAGTGCCTGCAGGTCGCCGGCGTAGTCGTTCCTGCGGAAGTCGTTGGGGAATGCGATGCCCTGCCCGCGCAAGGCCGTGAGTTTCGCGCGGCGTTCGGCGATGAGGCTGTTCTCGTCGGCGGGCAGCGGCGGCGCGGGAGTCATGTCGGTCATAGGGGCTGGGAGTGAGTGGAGAGGAGTGAGTGGAGAGGAGTGAGTGGAGAGGAGTGAGTGGAGAGGAGTCGGGAATGAGGCGATGCAGAGGAGATTGTGCGGCAATACCAGGCGGTACGCTTACCGGATTGACTCGTACCTCACTCCTCTCCACTCACTCCTCGCTCCTGGCTCCTCAGGCGTCGCTGCGCTTGGATCCCGCTTCCAGACCCGATTTCAGGCTGGCCTCGACGAACTCGTCAAGGTCGCCGTCCAGTACCTTCTGCGTGTCGGTCCGTTCCACCCCGGTGCGCAGGTCCTTGATCCGGCTCTGGTCGAGGACGTAGTTGCGGATCTGGCTGCCCCAGCCGATGTCGGACTTGGTCGCTTCCAGCGCGTCGCGCTCGGTGTTGCGCTTCTGGATCTCCAGCTCGTAGAGCTTGGCCTTGAGCATCTTCATCGCCGTATCGCGGTTGGCGTGCTGGCTGCGGCCGGTCTGGCAGGCAACCACGGTATTGGTCGGAACGTGGGTGATGCGGACGGCGGACTCGGTCTTGTTGACGTGCTGGCCGCCGGCGCCCGAGGAACGGTAGACGTCGGTGCGCAGGTCGGCCGGATTGATGTCGATCTCGATGTTGTCGTCGACTTCGGGCGACACGAACACCGAGGTGAACGAAGTGTGGCGGCGATTGTCCGAATCGAACGGCGACTTGCGCACCAGCCGGTGCACGCCGATCTCGGTCTTGAGCCAGCCGTAGGCGTAATCGCCCTCGACCCGGAAGGTCGCCGACTTCACCCCGGCCACTTCGCCGGCGCTGACTTCCATCAGCTCGGTCTTCCAGCCACGCGCTTCGCACCAGCGCAGGTACATGCGCAGCATCATCTCGGCCCAGTCCTGCGCCTCGGTGCCTCCGGCGCCGGCCTGGATGTCGACGAAGCAGTTGGCCGGGTCGAGTTCGCCGGAGAACATGCGCTGGAACTCCAGCTTCTCCACGTGGGTATTGAAGCCGTCCACGTCGGCGACCACGGCCAGGGCGGTTTCGTCGTCGTTCTCGCTCTCGGCCAGTTCCAGCAGTTCGCTGGCCTCGCCGAGCCCGTCCTCCAGGCTGGCGATGCCGTTGACGTTCTTCTCCAGGCTGGCGCGTTCGCGGCCCAGGGTCTGCGCGTACTCGGCGTTGTTCCAGATATCCGGGTTTTCCAGCTCCCGGTTTACTTCTTCCAGGCGCTCGCGCTTGGAATCGTAGTCAAAGATACCCCCGAAGCGAAAGCAGCCGCTGCTGCAGATCGGCGATGCGCTGGCGGACGGGATTGAGCTCGATCATGGGGCGAAACACGCTGGAAATTGGCCGCCAATTGTAGCCCAGACCATGGTTCCTTGCGCCGCGCCGCCGCCCCTAGCCGGGCTTCAGGGCCTCGCGGTAGCGGCGGCTGCAGGGGATGTTGGCGCCATCCTTCAGGTGGATGCGCGCATCGCCGCTGTCCAGGGGCTCGATGGAGGCGACGTAATCCAGATTGACGATGTAGCTGCGCTGCACCCGCTTGAAACGCAGGGGGTCCAGCCTGGACTCCATGGCGGCGATGGTGCTGCGCAGCGGGTAGTCACGACCGTTCACGCGCAGGTTCACGTAGTTCCCGGATGCCTGCATCCACTCGATGTCATCGGTAGCGACCAGGAACTCGCGGTTGAGCTTCCTGACCAGGAACCGTTGCGGGCGCTCCACCGGCTCGACCGGCGGCCCGGCATCCGGCGCCGCCAGCAGGCTGGCCTCACCTTGGATCCTGCGCAGCAGTATCCGGTAGACGTGGATCGTCACCACCATGCCGACAAAGGTCAGTGCGTCCTTGAGATATTCGTAGAACAGCTCCCTTGGCCAGTCGCCGAAATCGTAGCTGCTGCCCTGCGCTGCGTAGGCCAGCTTGCGCAGGGCAACCATTCCCAGCACGTGGAGCAGCGACCAGGCAACGCTTGCAGCCAGGTAGGGCGCAAGCCGGCGCCGCCAGGTGTCGAAATGCAGCGGATACCACCGGGTGAACCAGATCACGGCCGGCACCAGGGCCAGGGAAACCAACGCACTGCTCCATTCCCACGCCATGGGCTCCCAGGCCTGGATGGGGCGCCCGTCGCGCTGATAGTCCATGAGCGCGGTGGCGCTGTTGACCACGGCGCTCAGGCAGAACGAAACCACCCAGTAGCCGACTTCGAAAATGCGGCGCAGAGGCAGGTAGCGGTCGGCGGCTGGCTGTGGCGCAGCGGGTGCCGGGGCATGGGTCATCTGCGCATTCTAGCCAGGCGCCCCGCCCTGCCACTGCATTTGGTCCCTGCATCCCGCCATTGGTCACCACCGGGCTTCATGCGGTCACTCCAAGTGCCGGGCGAGCCCCTTGCTCCCGAACATGCGCGCATCGCCGGACAACGGAACTGCCCATGCCACGCCGCCACGACATCGACGCCCTGCGCGTCATCGCCTTCAGTCTCCTGATCCTCTACCACGTGGCCATGGTCTACGTGGCCGACTGGGGTTACCACATCAAGAGCGGCTACCAGGCCGAATGGCTGCAGTGGCCGATGATCGTGCTCAACCGCTGGCGAATGCCCTTGCTGTTCATGATCTCGGGCATGGCGATCGGCCTGTTCCGGCCCGAGGCCGCGGCCGGCCGCTTCGCCTGGTCACGGTGCTGGCGGCTGCTGTTGCCGCTGCTGTTCGGCATGTTCGCGGTGGTGCCGGTGCAGGCCTATTGCGAAGGCGTGGCCAACGGCCATGTCGTGCCCGGGTTCGGGAAGTTCCTGCTGCGCTACTGGCAGGTCAGGCCGTGGCCGGAAGGCAGCTTCGCCGGCTGGGAGCACGGCATCACCTGGAACCATCTCTGGTACCTGGCCTACCTGTGGGTCTACTCCGTGTTGCTGATGGCGCTGATGCCGCTGTTGCGCACGCGCGCCGGGCAGGCGCTGCTGGCCCTGCCGGGCCGCCTGGCCGGAGGGATGCTGATCCTGCTGCCGGCTGCGCTGCTGGCGGCCTGCCTGCTGTGGCTGGCGCCGCGCTATCCGGAGACCCATGCGCTGTTCGGCGACTGGTACGTGCATGCAGAGTCGTTGCCCTTGTTCCTGCTCGGCTATGCGGTCGCCCGCGATACCGGATTCTGGGACCGGTTGCAGCGCCTGCGCTGGACCACCCTGGCCATCGGGCTGGCCAGCATCACCATCGAATTGTCGTTGCGGGCGGCGGGCAAGTACCTGCCTGCCACTCGCGTACCGGAATTCATGCAGGCCGTTCCTTGGGGCGTTATTGAACGCGTTGCGCGCGCCACCTACGCATGGACGGCGCTGCTGGCGGTGTTCGCCTGGGGGCATGTGTGGTTGAACCGGCCGTTCCGCTGGCTGCCCTACGCCACCGAGGCGGTGTACCCGTGGTACATCCTGCACCAGAGCCTGATCGTGCCGATCGCCTTCCTGCTGATCCCGTTGCGGTTGGGACGCGTGTGGGAACCGGTCCTGGTGCTGGCTGGCACGGTCGGGGGTTGCCTGCTGCTGCACGAATTGCTGATCCGCCGCTCGAACCTGCTGCGACCCCTGTTCGGGCTGAAACGCCGGAGCCGCACGGTGGCCCCGGCGACACAGGGCACGCTGCTCACGCCGGCTCGTGGCACTCGATGATCAGCTGGATGGCATCACCGCCGCGGTAGTCGTCCGGCACCAGGCGATAAGCCAGGCGCAGGCGCGGGCCGGGTTGCTGGTCATGCCAGCCGCCAAAATGGATGGCATTGAGCACCTCGCGACGTCCGTCGAGGCGCAGGCTGTACTTGAGGTGCCGCTCACCAACCACGCGCCAGTCAAGCACGTCGAATACGCCATCGAATAGTGGTTCGGCGAATCCCTGCCCCCAGGGACCGGCGTTGCGCAGCGCCTCGGCGTGGCCACAGTCGAATTCGTCGGCGGACAGTTCGCCATCGCTCAGCAACTCGGCATGCAGCATGGCCGGGTCCATCATCGTTTCGACCTGCGCGATGAAGGCAGCCTGGAAACGGGCCAGTTCGCCTGCTTCCAGGCTCAGGCCGGCGGCCATGGCGTGGCCGCCGAACTTGCCCATCAAACCGGGATGGGCGGCGTCCACGTTGGCCAGCGCATCGCGGATGTGGAAACCGGGGATGGAGCGCGCCGAGCCGCGCAGGCTGCTGCCGCCGGGCCCGGCCGGGGCGAAGGCGATCACCGGGCGGTGCAGCTTCTCCTTCATCTTCGATGCCACCAGTCCGACCACGCCCGGATGCCACTCGGCGTCGTACAGGCACAGTGCGATGGGCGCGTCCTGCAGTCCCTGGTCGACCCTGGCCAGGGCCGCTTCGGCTTCATCGACCATCTGCTGCTGCACGCCGCGGCGTTCGGCATTGATGCCGTTCAACACCTGCGCCAGCTCGTAGGCCTGGACCGGATCGTCGCTGAGCAGGCATTCGATGCCGATGGCCATGTCTTCCAGGCGACCGGCCGCATTCAGGCGCGGGCCGATGGCAAAACCTATGTCGGCGGCGGTCAGCCGCGCGGCGTCACGCCCCGAGACTTGGATGAGAGCGCGCAGTCCCGCGCAGCCCCGCCCCGCGCGCAGGCGCCGCAGGCCTGCGCCCACCAGCGCGCGGTTGTTGACGTCCAGTGGAACCAGGTCGGCAATCGTGCCCACGGCCACCAGGTCGAGCAGCACGGAAAGATCGGGCCCGTTGCCCGCCACCACGCCGGCATCGCGCAGTTTCCTGCGCAGTGCCAGCAGCACGTAGAACATCACCCCCACGCCGGCCAGCATCTTGCTGGGGAAGGCATCGCCGCGCAGGTTGGGATTGACGATGGCATCGGCGGGCGGCAGCTGCTCGCCCGGAAGATGATGATCGGTGACCAGCACTTGCCAGCCCAATGCCTTGGCCGCCGCGATGCCGGCATGGCAGGCGATGCCATGATCGACGGTCACCAGCAGATCGGGTTGCAGCGCGGCCAGTTCCTGCACCAGCGCCGCCGACAATCCGTAGCCATGGACCATGCGGTTGGGCACCGCGGGCGTGACCCGGGTGGCGCCGAGCATGCGCAGGCCACGCACGCCCACCGCGCAGGCGGTGGCGCCGTCGCAGTCGAAATCCCCGACCACCACGATATGCCGGTTGCCGGCGATGGCGTCCGCCAGCAGGGCGGTGGCCTGGGCCAGTCCTTCCAGCGAGTCCGGCGCCAGCAACTGAGCGAGCCGCGGCTGAGCCTGCTCCAGGCTGGTGGCCCCGCGGGCCTCGTAGATCCGGCGCAGCAAGGGCGGGACGGCATCGGGCCAGCTTCCCGGAGCATCGACGACGCGCCGGCGGATCTTCGGCGATCGGATCATTGGCCCAGGCTGGAGAGAGGTTTGCGCCAGAAGCGCCAGCGCTGGTTGCGGCGCAGGCGGAACACGGCACCATCCTGGAAATCCAGCGCCAGCGACTCTAGTTCATGCTGGCGCACCGCCTGTAGCAGCGGCTGGAC
>SEHC01000039.1 GCA_004173415.1 Lysobacteraceae bacterium | reverse complement strand
GTTCCGCCTTTGCTGCTGTTTCGGAGGCCGGAGCCGCCGTTACCGCTGCGAGGGGGGCGAATTATGGGCGGCAAAAACCGGTTTGGGAAGGGGCAAATTGAAATAATTTCGTGCTCATCGCGCGCGTTGAGACAGGGCAAGGCTTTCCGCGTTTGCAACGGGCCGAAGACCGGGCGCGCCAAAGGAGAACGGACGCAGGAAACACTGCTCAACGCGGTTCCAGGGAGAGAGACTGGCTCTCGCCCCTCTTCACTCCATCCTTGGAGACCGTCTTTTTCGGCGGACCACGCCTGCATTGCCCCAAGGACTTCGACCACGCCGGTTTATTGGCGCATGCATATATAAGGTCATTGAGCCGGGCAGAACCGCTGGGTCATGCGGGACTATCGGCCGCCGGCCCACCCATTGCGGGTGCCCTCTCAACCTCAAGGACCTTTCCAACCCTGGGGACCTTGCCTGTGCAGGCCCCAACCACCACACGCCGCAACGGGACTTCCCGCCCCGGGATGCCAGGGCCGCCTCAGGCTCACATTGGACTGCAGACGACGCCCTCAGCCTGCGCGGAGGCGCACGCGGGCGAAATTACGCTTGCCCACCTGCAGCACGCCTTCGAACCCGGGAACGAAGTGGGCCTGCGGATCCTCGACCACGGCACCATCGACCCGCACCGCCCGCTCCTTGAGCTTGCGGGTCGCTTCAGCATTGCTGGGGGTGATCCCGGAGGCGGTCAGCAACGCGGCAATACGCAGGCCCTCGGCCGGGACCACGACCTCCTGCAGCGGAAGCAGCGCGGTGTCGCCCTCGCCACGGACCACGGCGTGCCATCCGGCGATCGCCTGGTCGGCCTGGACCGGGTCATGGAAGCGTGCCGCCAGCTCGCGCGCCAGGCGCAGCTTGACGTCGCGGGGATTGAGCGCGCCGACAGCGACCTCAGCCTGCAGGCTTGCCGCTTCGGCCACGCCGATGTCGAAACTGAGAAGCTCGATCCAGCGCCACATCAGGCCGTCGCCGATCTTCATGGTCTTGCTGACGATGTCGATGGCCGGCTCACTGATGCCGATGTAGTTGCCCAGGGACTTGGACATCTTGTTGACCCCGTCCAAGCCCTCCAGCAGGGGCATGGTCAGCACGATCTGCGGCGCCTGGCCATGCTGTTCCTGCAGGCCGCGCCCCATCAGCAGGTTGAACTTCTGGTCCGTGCCGCCCAGCTCCACGTCCGCCTTGAGCGCCACCGAATCGTAGCCCTGCACCAGCGGGTAGAGGAATTCGTGGATGGCAATGGACTGCTGGGACGCGTAGCGCTTGGCGAAGTCGTCCCGCTCGAGCATGCGCGCCACGGTGTGCTGGCCGGCGAGCCTGATCATGTCGGCCGCGGACATCTGCGCGAACCACTCCGAATTGAAGCGCACCTCGGTTTTATCGCGGTCCAGCACCTTGAAGACCTGGTCGGCGTAGGTCTGGGCGTTGGCCAGCACGTCATCGCGGGTCAGCGGCTTGCGGGTGGCGTTCTTGCCGGTCGGGTCGCCGATCATGCCGGTGAAGTCGCCGATCAGGAAAATCACCTGGTGCCCCAGTTGCTGGAACTGGCGCATTTTGTTCAACAGCACGGTGTGGCCGATGTGCAGGTCCGGCGCGGTGGGATCGAACCCCGCCTTGACCCGCAGCGGACGACCCAGCCCCAGGCGGGCCTCCAGTTCCTCCCGCTTGAGGATCTCTTCGGCGCCACGGGCGATCAGTTCGAGTGCTGCTGCGTTTGACAAGGTCGGGTCCCAGGCAATGACAAAGATAAACACCAAGTTAAAACACGGTTAATCGTGACGACAGTCCAAAAAACCAATCGACTCAATGGTTTGACGCAGACTGTTCGCGTGATTATGGTACCCCGATTGGGCTCGCCGTCTTGGGCCCGGGGGCGATATCCAGAATGCATCTTCACGGTGACGGCCCCGGCCGCAAGCAACATTTCAAGGAACGGCTGCTGATCCTTCGCGATTCGGCGCTGCATCATCAAGTCGGTCAGCATCTTTCGGCAAGAAGGTGGAACCGGCGCCAATGGATCCACGCCAGCCTGTTCACCGCCATCGGCATCATGGTCGCGACCATCGTGCCGGGCTTCTCCACCGTCATGCAGGCCCCGGTTTCCGAACCCCACGCCGTGTTGCCGCTGGCGCTGCCGCAACTGTCGCTGGAGCGCCAGCAGGGACTGGCCGGCGACAGCTGGCAGGTGGTGAGGATCAAATCGGGACAGACCCTCGGCTCGGTCTTCAAGGAGCTGGGCATCCCGGCCGGGACCCTGCAGCGCATCCTCAAGCACAAGGATGCCAAAGCGACCCTCACCCGGCTCAAGCCCGGTACCGAACTGGCCTTCGACCTGCCGGTAAGCGGCGAGCTGCGCACCCTGCGCTACGAGCGCGACGCCGGCCACCGGGTGGAGCTGTCGCTCGCCGGCGACAAGATCACCGAGAAGGTGCTCGCCCGGGAAACCACCACCCGCACGGTGGTGCTCAGCGGCAAGGTGGGGCGTTCGCTCAATCGCTCCGCGCGCAAGGCCGGACTGACTTCGGCCAACATCAACTCGCTGACCGACGAGATCTTCAAATACGACATCGACTTCGATTCGGACCTCGACGCGGACGACCGCTTCAGCGTGGTGGTCGAGCAGACCTGGCGCGAGGGCGAACTGGTCAGCACCAGCCCGGTGCTGGCGGCGACCTTCAACGTGGATGGCAAGCTGCACTCGGGCTTCCGTTTCGCGCGAACCGGCAGCAAGCCGGAGTACTTCACCGCCGAAGGCCGGCCGCTGAAGAAGACCTTCATCCGCATGCCGATCCCCTACGCGCGCCTGAGTTCGCGCTTCGGCGCGCGCAAGCACCCGGTGCTGGGCAACATGCGCATGCACAAGGGCGTGGACTATGCCGCCTCGACCGGCACGCCGATCATGGCCGCCGGCGATTCCCGGGTGGAATTCGCCGGCTGGCAGCGCGGCTACGGCAACACCGTGGTCCTCAACCATGGCCGCGGCTACACCACCCTGTACGGACACATGTCGCGCACGGCCAAGCTGCGCAAGGGCCAAGCCGTCGCCCAGGGCACGGTGATCGGCTACGTCGGTTCCACCGGCATGTCGACCGGACCCCACCTGCATTACGAATTCCGGGTCAACGGCGCGCACCGCAACCCGCTTTCCATCACCATGCCGCCGCCGGAACCGCTGGCTGGCGCCCAGCTGGCTTCCTATCGCACCTATACCGCCAACGCCCTGGCCCGCATCCGCACGGTGGAGAACATCATCTACGCCGACGTGGAACCGGCTCCGGCCCCGGCGGGCAAGGCCCTGGCTTCGGCGCCGGCCACCAGGAAAGGCTGAGCCGCGCCTTGTGGGAGCGTGCGCCGCGGGCGATGCTTGCGGCCACCACCCGCCATCGCGCCCAAGGCGCGCCCCTGCATGCCTGATGATTCCCTGCTTTACCTTGGCCTGATCTCCGGCACCAGCGCCGACGGCATCGATGCGGCGCTGGTCAGCTTCGAGCCCCATTGCCACCTCGTGTTCGGCCGTACCTACGCCTGGGAAGCGGGCCTGCGCGGGCGCCTGGTGGAGCTCGGCCAGGGCGGTGAAGCGACCTCGCTGGAAGAGCTGGGTGAACTCGACACCCTGCTTGCCCGCGCCTTTGCCGAAGCAGCCCTGCAAGCCATCGCCGATGCCGGCCTGGACCGCGACCGCGTCCATGCGATCGGATCGCACGGGCAGACCGTGCGCCACCGGCCCGAATCGGCTGCCGCCTTCACCTGGCAGATGGGCGATGGCAATGTCATCGCCGAGCGCAGCGGGATCACCACGGTCGCCGACTTCCGCCGCCGAGATGTCGCCGCCGGCGGCCATGGCGCGCCGCTGATGCCAGCCTTCCATGCCGCGATGCTGGGCAACGCCAGCGAGGATCGCGCCGTGCTCAACCTGGGCGGGATCGCCAACTTCACCCTGCTGCCGCGTTCGGGCCCGGTGCGCGGTTTCGACACCGGTCCGGCCAATGCGCTGATGGATGCCTGGTGCGAGCGGCACACCGGCCGGCATTACGACGCCGGCGGGGCACTGGCCGGCAGCGGGCGACCCGATCCTGCCCTGCTGCAACGGCTGCTGGACGAGCCCTGGTTTTCCTTGCCGCCGCCAAAGAGCACCGGACGAGAGCAGTTTCACTTGGCCTGGCTCGAATCCAGGTTGGCTGGCGACGGCCTTTCTCCCGCGGACGTCCAGGCCACCCTGCTGGAACTCAGCGCCGTCACCATCGCCGATGCGCTCCTCGCCACCCAGCCGCAGACCCGGCGCGTGCTGGGCTGCGGCGGCGGCGTGCACAACGCCGCGCTGATGGGACGGATTTCCGCGCACCTGCCCGGGGTCGTGGTGGAATCCACCGCCAGCCACGGACTGGACCCGGATTACGTGGAAGCGATGGGCTTCGCCTGGCTGGCAAGGGAAACGCTGGCCGGGCGTCCCGGCAACCTGCCCTCCGTCACCGGGGCCCGGGGGCGGCGGGTGCTGGGCGCCATCTACCCCGCCTGATCCATCCGGCGCGGTTCAGAAGCTGTGGCCCGGCGGCACTTCCTTCAGCGCCGATATCGCCGCCGACAGCACGTCCACCTCGCTGTCGTTGAAGCCGCTGCGGACCTCCGCCTCGGTAGTGAACAAACCCTGCTCGATGAGGTGGAACAGGGTGTCGTGCATGTTCCAGCCGCGCGCCTCGGCCACGCGGCGGATCCGGTCGGCCAGCACCGGATCGATGTCCCTCATCACGATGTCGGTCATTCGCCCTCCGGCTAGCCGGCCACGTCGGTGGGCCCATGTTTGCGCATGGTGAGGCGTATGCACAACAGCAACGCGGGAATACCGACCAGCGCGGTGCCGATGAAGAACAGCGAATACGCTTCCAGCAGCGTCCTGCCGGTCTCCAGGTGTTCGACGGCGACTCCCGAGAAGCCCTTGAGCATCTTCCCGAGCAAGGCGTAGAAAGAGCTCAGCAACGCATACTGGGTGGCGGTATAGCCGATGTTGGTCAGGCTGGACATGTAGCCGACCAGGGCCACGCCGGCGAAGCCGCTGCAGAAGTTGTCGATGACCATGGCCGCGGCGAAAACGCCTTCATCCGCGCCATGCAGGGCCAGGTAGGCGAACGCCAGGTTCGATCCCGGGCCGAGCACCGCCCCGCCCAGCAAGGTGGGGATGAAGCCGTAGCGCATCGCGCACAGGCCGGCGGCGGCGATGCCCAGGATGGTGGCGACCAGCCCGATCGAGCCGCGCACCGCGCCGACGGTTTCCTTGGCGATCCCCAGGTCGGCATAGAACGGATTGGCCATCGGCCCCATCACGAAATCGGGCAACCGGTACAGGCTGATGGTCAGCAACATCAACAGCGCCCAGCTTCCGTGCTGGCGGAAGAAGGCGATGAACGGCCCCACCAGCGCGTCGAACAGGCCCTGCGCGGTCAGCAGGGCCGGATGCGGCCTGGCGCTGGCCAGCGCCGAGGCGGCCGGCTCGCGCGCCATCAGCGTGGCCACCACGCCGACCCCGAGCAGCAGCGCCATGAGCTGATAGGAAAGCGACCAGCCGATGCTCGCCGCAAAGATCAGGATCAGCGAATCGGTGACCAGCAGCGCGCCGCGGTAACCCAGGGTCGAGGTCGAGGTCAGCAATCCCTGCTGTTCGTTGCTGTCCGCGCTTTCGATGCGCCAGGCATCGATGACGATGTCCTGGGTGGCCGAGGCGAAAGCCACGACCAGGGCCATGGCGCCGAACACCAGCAGGTGGTCCAGGGCGAACCCGGCCAGCACCAGCTGGCCCTCGCTCGGCTGCACCAGCGCCATCCCGACCAGGGCGGCGGCGGCGACCAGTTGCGACAGCAGCATCCAGCCCCGGCGGCGGCCGAGCCAGCGCCCGAACACCGGCGCGTCGAGCTTGTCGACCAGCGGCGCCCACAGGAACTTCAGCGAGTAGGCCAGGCCGACCCAGGACACGAAGCCGATCATCGACAGCTCGATGCCGTTCTCGCGCATCCAGAAACCCAGGGTGTTGCCCACCAGGTAGATCGGGATCCCGGAACTGAAGCCCAGCAGCAGCATCACCAGTACCTTGGGCTGGCGCAGGTTGGCCAGCACCAGCCGCCAGCCCGACGGGGCGGGCCTGGCCTCGGCCTGGCTCACAGGGCGTAGTCCACGGTGAAGGGAGCGTGGTCGGAGAACCGCGATTCAGTGTGGATCGAGCAGGCCCTCAGGCTGTCGCGCAGCGAGGCGGTGACGATCTGGTAATCGATGCGCCAGCCCACGTTGTTGGCGCGCGCCGCGCCGCGGTTGCTCCACCAGGTGTAATCCTGGCCTTCTGCATGCAGCGCGCGGTAGGCATCGACCCAACCGCCCTCGTCCATGCACAGGCCATTGAGCCAGTCGCGCTCGGCCGGCAGGCAACCGGAATTCTTCTGGTTGGAGGTCCAGTTCCTGATGTCCAGGCGCGAGCGCACGATGTTCCAGTCCCCGCACAGCACGTAGTCGCGCCCGCTCTGCCGCCACTCTTCCAGGATCGGGGCCAGCCACGCCATGACCTGGAACTTGTAGCCCTGGCGCAGCTCGCCCGAGGAGCCGGAGGGAATGTAGAAGGACACCACGCTCAGGTTGCCGAAGCGGGCCTCGATGTAACGGCCCTCCTCGTCGAAGTCGGGCCAGCCCAGCGCGGTGCGGACTTCGTCGGGCTCGCGCCGGCTGTAGATGGCCACGCCGCTGTAGCCCTTCTTGGTGCTGGCGTCGCGGAACCACGCCTTGTAGCCGGCGGGCAGGAACTGGGGGCCGCTGAGCTGGTGTTCCTGGGCCTTGGTTTCCTGCACGCACAGCAGGTCCGCGTCCTGTCCGGCGAACCAGTCGAAGAATCCCTTGCTGGCGGCAGACCGCAATCCGTTGGCGTTGAAACTGATGATTCGCATGGGCGGGATGGGCGCGGCAAGACCAGGGGAACCGAAGCATAACCCGGCCCGCCCGCCGCGCCGGTGGGTCCGCGGATACGTTACCCTTCGCCCTTGGCCATCACTGTTCCGGCGTCCCGATGCACAAGCAGCGCTTCCTGCAACTGGCCCTCCATTCCCAGGCCTTGCGCTTCGGCGAGTTCACGCTGAAGTCGGGCCGCCTGAGCCCGTATTTCTTCAACGCCGGGCGCTTCGACAGCGGCGCCCGCCTGGCCGAGCTGGCCGCCTGCTATGCCGACGCAGTGGAAGCCTCCGACCTCCGTTTCGACCTGTTGTTCGGCCCGGCCTACAAGGGCATCCCGCTGGCGACCGCGCTGGCCTGCGAATTCGCGCGCCGCGGCCGCGACCTGCCCCTCGCCTTCAACCGCAAGGAAGCCAAGGCCCACGGCGAAGGCGGACACCTGATCGGCGCGCCCATGGAAGAACGCAACGTGCTGATCGTCGATGACGTGATCACCGCCGGAACCGCGATCCGCGAAGCCGTGGCCCTGATCGTCGCCAGCGGCGGCCGGGTGGCCGGCATCGTGGTCGCGCTGGACCGGCAGGAAGTGATCGGCGACCCCGCCACGGCGGGCGGACCACGGCTTTCGGCCGCCCAGGCGGTGGCCGCCGAGACTGGCGCGCCGGTCGTCGCGGTGGCCAACCTGCACGACCTGCTTGCTTTCGCCGGAGAGAGTGCCGAACTTGTGTCCCATCGCGACCACCTGCTGGCTTACCGGGCCAGCTACGGAAGCGGTCCCCTGGAATGAACGCGGAGGGCCCTGCCATGATGTCCAGACTTTCCCTGGCGCTGCTCGCGCTCTGCCTCGCGCTGGCGCCGGCTGCACTGGCCCAGAAGAAGCCGGCGGCCACCGCGGCCAAGAAGCTGTACTGCTGGAACGAGAACGGCCAGCGCACCTGCAGCGACGCGCTGCCGGCGGGCG
Organism: Lysobacteraceae bacterium; assembly: GCA_004173415.1. Classification (GTDB taxonomy): domain Bacteria; phylum Pseudomonadota; class Gammaproteobacteria; order Xanthomonadales; family Xanthomonadaceae; genus Pseudoxanthomonas_A. The sequence continues at coordinate 1,864 of SEHC01000039.1, read as the reverse complement.
CGGTGAACCTGGCCCGTGACGAGATCAGCGTGAAGAGCGGCCTGCGCACCGCCGAGGTCTCGCGCGCACTCAACGAACAGGAACTCGCCCTGGCCGCTTCGGACGAAGTCCAGCGCCAGGTCGACCGGGCCGCCGAGGAAACACGCAAGCGTACCGAGCAGGCTATGCTGTCCTCGTACCAGACCGAGGACCATCTGTTACGGGTGTTCAACGAACGCACCAGCATCGTCGAGAACAGCATCCGCACCGCGCGCTACAACGTGGTCAGCCTGCGCGAGGGGCTGGTCAGCCTGCTCCAGACCGCCAGCGACCGCGAGCTCGACGGCAAGCCGGTCAACCCGAAGACGGTCGCCAGCATCGGCAGCCGCCACGCGGAACTGATGCGCCAGCAACATCTGCAGGCCGGCTTCGAACGCCAGCGGGGCGAGCTGGACGTGGAGATCGCCGACACCCTGCGGCGCTACCGCGAACTGAAGGGTGCGCAGACGCCGGCCAATCCGGCCGTGCCGGCCCAGGCCGCCGTCGCCGAAGCCAGGTAGGAATCGCGCACGCCCCGCCCACGCTCGATCTGGCGTGGCGGGGTCGGGCCTAACCCCTAGAACGTGATCCCGACCTGCGGGGCAACGCGAGCCAGCAAGGCGCGGAACTCGTCCTTGATCCGGACCAGCGCGGCTTCGTTGTCGCCTTCGAAGCGCAGCACCAGGACCGGCGTGGTGTTGGAGGCGCGCACCAGCCCCCAGCCGTCCTCCCAATCGGCGCGCAGGCCGTCCAGAGTGGTCAGTCGCGCGCCTTCGAAATGGGCGGCGGCGACCAGGCCGGCGACCAGTTCGTGCGCGTTTCCTGCAACCGGCAGCTTGATCTCCGGGGTCGAGACGGCGTTGGGCAGGGCGTCGAGCACCTCGCTCGGGGTTTCCTGGCGCGCGGCCAGGATCTCCAGCAGGCGCGCGGCCGCATACATGCCATCGTCGAAGCCGTACCAGCGCTCCTGGAAGAAGAAGTGGCCGCTCATCTCGCCGGCCAGTTCGGCGCCGGTCTCGCGCATCTTGGCCTTGATCAGCGAATGTCCGGTCTGCCACATGAGCGGGGTACCGCCGTGGCGCAAGGTCCAGCCCTGCAGCTTGCCCGTGCATTTGACGTCGTAGATGACCAGCGCTCCGGGGTTGCGCTCCAGCACGTCGGCGGCGAACAGCATCAGCAGCCGGTCGGGGAAGATCACCTGGCCCTCCCGGGTGACCACGCCCAGCCGGTCGCCGTCGCCATCGAAGGCCAGGCCAAGGTCGGCGTCGAAGCGCTTGACCGTCTGGATCAGGTCGCCGAGGTTTTCCGGTTCGCTGGGATCGGGATGGTGGTTGGGGAAGCTGCCATCCACGTCGCAATACAGCGGAATGACTTCGGCGCCGATGGCCTCCAGCAACTGTGGCGCGATGCCGCCGGCCACGCCGTTGCCTGCGTCGACCACGACCTTCAATGGACGGTCCAGCTGCACGTCGTCGGCGATGCGCTGCACGTAATCGGCCGAGACCTCGCGCTCCTGCAGGGTCCCCGGGGTCGCCGCGTGGTACAGGCGGTCCTCGTTGATGCGCGAATAGAGTTCGGTGATCGCCTGCCCGGACAGCGTCTGCCCGCCGATCACCACCTTGAAGCCGTTGTAGTCGGGCGGATTGTGGCTGCCGGTCACCGCCACGCAACTGCCGGCGCGCAGGTGGTAGGCGGCGAAGTAGGCCACCGGCGTGGCGGCCAGGCCGATGTCGATCACGTTGCGGCCGGCCTTGCGCAGGCCTTCGATCAGGCTGGCCGACAGTTCCGGGCCGGACAGGCGGCCGTCGCGGCCGACCACGACGTCGACCAGGCCCTGGTCTTCCAT
>SEHC01000452.1 GCA_004173415.1 Lysobacteraceae bacterium | reverse complement strand
GTTGACCGAAGCCGGCCCGGTCGAACCCTTGCAACTGCCCAGGGAATTGACGCAGACCACGAACCAGCGCGTGCTGTCGATCGGCTTGCCCGGTCCCAGCATCGCTTCCCACCAGCCTGGCTCGTCGTTGCCGGCGTTGCGCGCGGCGTGCGCGTCCGGCGACAGCCCGGTGACGATGAGGATGGCGTTGTCGCCGGCGGCGTTGAGTTCGCCCCAGGTCTCGTAAGCGACCCGGGCCCCGTGCAGTTCACCGCCGCGCTTCATCGGGAAGGGCGAGGGCAGGGCATGGAAGCGGGTGCCCGCTGGAATGAATTCGGTCATGCGTGGATTCTAACTGGGATGCCGGCCGCGGCCGCGGCATTCGAGGATGCGCGGCCTGGTGGCCGCAAGGGCCATCCCGTTTATTGCGCCGGTTTGCCCAGGACCAGTTCCACCGCCGCCTTGGCCGGCAACGCGACGCGCACCGGTGCAGATTCGATATCGCCCGGCTGACGCATCGGATCGCCACTGGCCGACAGCCGCGCGATCAGCTCGACTTCCTTCAATGCCGACAGCTTCTGCGTGGGCATGGGGCTGTCGCCGTCATCCAGCACCACGCTCAGCGGCAAGTCCTGCAGCGCGTGCTTCTGCGCCGCCACCGGCATCGGCGGGCCGCCCGGAAGCCGGGCGATGACGAACACGGTGGTGTCGCCGCGCAGGCGCACGCGTGCGGCGAAATCCGGGTCCAGCGACACCTTGACGGTCACCGGATGGGCGCCGGCCGCGACCGGCGGGGCCGGCGCGACGCCCGCCAGCGCCGGCAGGCCGGCCTCCAGGCGGGCCGCGTCGATCTGCTCGCGCAACGGCGCGGCGGTGGCCGCGTCGACCTGGGCCAGCAGTGATTCCCAGGTCGCCGCCGCCTCGGCCGGGCGCCCGGCCTGGCGTTGCGAAATGCCCAGCAGCCAGGTCGCGCGCTGGTGGCCGGGCTGGACTTCGAGCGCATGCCGCACCCAGGCGATCGCCTGCGCATCCAGCTTGCGGTCGGCCGCCGCGTACAGGCGCGCCTGTGCCGCTTCAACCAGTACGTCGGGATTGTCGGGCAACTGCGTGGCCGCCTGCGCGTAGGCTTCGCCAGCCTCGGCGGCGCGACCCTGCGCGGCCAGCGACTTGCCCAGCAGCAGCCAGCCTTCGGGTTGGGCCGGATTGCGCTCGAGTTCGCCCTGCAGGCGGGCGATGGCCTCTTCCAGGGTCGCCGGCATGCCCGGCTCGGCGGCGCTTGCAGCCACCTGGCCGATGGCCGCCGGCGTGCCCATCAGCCGGTACATCGCCAGCGTGGCCAGGCACAGGGCCAGCGCGGCGCCCGCCACCAGTGCCGGCGAGTCGCGCCACAACGGGCGCAGCACCGCCAGCAGCACCAGCAGGGTCGACAGCACCGCGATTGCAACGAACGCGTTCATCACCACTCCTGGTTGTCGTCGCCGGCGACCGTGCCGCCCGCGCTGCGCTTGCGCACGATGAAGACCACCACGCCGAGCCCGGCCAGCAGCAGCAGGGCCGGGCCGAACCACAGCAGCCACGTGCCCTGGCCGACTTCCGGCTTGTACAGCACGAATTCGCCGTAGCGTTCGACCAGGAAGTGCTTGACCTCGGCGTCGGACTTGCCCTGGTTCATCAGCTCCAGTACTTCGCGGCGCAGGTCGTGGGCGATCTGCGCGTTGGAATCGGCCAGCGACTGGTTCTGGCACATCACGCAGCGCAGTTCGGACGTCAGCCTGTGGAAACGCGCCTCTTCGGCGGCGTCGCGGAACTGCAGTGGGGTCGGGTCGCTGACCTGGGCCAGCGCAGTGGCGGCCAGGGCCAGCAGCAGGGCCAGCGACAGCGCCAGCCGGGCCGCAACGCGGACGCCGGTGCCCCGTGCGGGTGAAGCGCCGGCGCTCATCGCCCGGCTTCCACTTTTTCCAGCGCCGGGATCAGTTCGTCGGCGATGACCTGGTCGGTGACCGCGCCGACATGCTTCCAGCGGACGATGCCCTCGGCGTCGACCAGGAAGGTCTCCGGCGCGCCGTAGATGCCCCAGTCGATCGCGTTGCGCCCGCTCTCGTCGGCGACCACCAGCAGGTAGGGGTTGCCGAACTGCTCCAGCCAGCGCAGCGCGTC
>SEHC01000451.1 GCA_004173415.1 Lysobacteraceae bacterium | reverse complement strand
CATCGGCCAGCGACGGGAAATCCGCGACCGAAAACCCTTCCACGCTGTCGACGATGAGCGGCGTTTCCGAGGACGTATCGGCCAACGCGAAACGCGCATTGGTGCCGCCGATATCGGCGAGCAGGACACGATCGGCGCCGCTCATGCGGAGTACTTCAAGTAGTGGCTACAAAGAGTATTCCGCTGCATTCGGCTCAGTCGTCCTCGTTGGTCAGCGCTGTGCCGTGGCTGGCGACAACCTTCGCATAATAGCGTGCGCTGTCTTTCGGGGTGCGGGTCTGGGTTTCGAAGTCCACGTGGACGATACCGAACCGTTTGGAGTAGCCCAGGGACCACTCCAGGTTGTCCAGCAGGGACCAGACGAAGTAACCGCCGATGTCGCAGCCGGCCTCGATCGCGTTGTGCACCGCGCGCAGGTGCTGGCGCAGGTAGCTGAGGCGCAGGGGATCGCGGACCCGGCCGTTCTCCGACTTCGGCGGGTCGAAGAACGCCGCGCCGTTCTCGGTGATGAAGACCTTCGGATTGCCGTAGCGTTCCTTGACCCACACCAGGGTGTCGGTCAGGCCCTGCGGGAACACCTCCCAGCCGGTTTCCGTGTACGTATGCTGTTTCTGCCGCACCGGGGAAACCTTCAGCGGCCAGTTCGACTCGTCGTGCCGGGCCACGTTGCGGGTGTAGTAATTGACCCCGATGAAATCCAGTGGTTGCCTGATCAGGTCCATGTCGTCCTGCGGCCACTCCGGCCAGGCCTCGCCGAAGATCTCGCGGAGTTCTTCCGGATAGGTGCCGAAGAAGGCCGGGTCCAGGTACTGGCGGTTCATGTAGGCCTCGGCGCGGCGGGTCGCCGCCAAGTCCTCGGCGCTGTCGCTGGCCGGGTACTTGGGCTCGATGTTCACCACCAGGCCGATCTCGTGCTTGCCGACCTCGCGGTAGGCCTTGACCGCCGCGCCATGCGCGCGCATCAGGTTGTGGCTGGCGATCGGCGCTTCGAAGCGGTTGCGATGGCCTGGCGCCAGCGCGCCATGCAGGTAGCCGCCGTCGGTCACCACCCAGGGTTCGTTGAGCGTGGCCCAGCGCTTGATCCGGCCATCCAGGCGCTCGAACATGATCCGGCCGTACTCGGCGAACCAGTCGGCGATGTCGCGGTTCAACCAGCCGCCCTGGTCGTCCAGCGCCGCGGGCAGGTCCCAGTGGAAGAGGGTCGCCACCGGCTCGATCCCGTTCTCCAGCAAGGTGTCGACCAGCCGTTCGTAGAAGTCCACGCCTTTCTGGTTCACCCGGCCCTTGCCCTCGGGCAGGATCCGGCTCCAGGAAATGCTGAAGCGGTAAGCCTGCAGGCCCAGTTCCTTCATCAGCCCGATGTCTTCGCGCCAGCGGTTGTAGTGGTCGCAGGCGATGTCGCCGTTGTCGTCGTTGAGCATCCGTCCCGGGGTGTGGGCGAAGCGCTGCCAGATACTGGGGCCGGCGCCATCGGCGAGCGGCGATCCTTCGATCTGGTAGGCGGCGGTGGCGCTGCCCCAGATAAAGTCGTCCGGGAACTGGTAGATATTCGACATGGCCCCTCCGGCGGTGGCGATTGGATGGCAGCCCGCTGAGTTCGGACTTGCTGGATGAAAACGGTTACATGGCAGAATACCGCAAGCCCCGGTCCCGTGGTACGGGAGCGGGCTGAAATTGACCGGTTGCACGGGCCGCCATTGCGGCTGCCAGGCGACCGGCACCGTCACCGGGAGGGCCGGGGGCGAGGTGCAACCGTCCGGAGACAAGATGGCCAGTGTCCAGCTCGACCGCGTTCGCAAGGTGTACGACAACGGCCAGGTGGCCGTGCACGGGGCCAGCTTCGAGGTCGCCGATGGCGAATTGATGGTGCTGGTCGGCCCGTCCGGCTGCGGCAAGTCCACCCTGCTGCGGATGATCGCCGGGCTGGAGGACATCTCCGCCGGCACCCTGCGCATCGGCGACCGGGTGGTCAACGAGGTGGCCCCGAAGGACCGCGACATCGCCATGGTCTTCCAGAGTTACGCGCTGTACCCGCACATGACCGTGGCCGAGAACCTGGCCTTCGGCCTGAAACTGCGCCGGCACGACAAGGCGACCATCGAGCGACGGATCAACGCGGCGGCCGAAACCCTTGGCCT
>SEHC01000450.1 GCA_004173415.1 Lysobacteraceae bacterium | reverse complement strand
CTGGCCCGCGGCGCGGAACTGGCGCCGTTCCTGCTGACCCTGGCCCTGGTGTTCCTCGGCTACAGCGGGCTGTGCATCAGCGTGTGGCCCAACATCATTCCGCCCGGCATCTCGATCCAAGAAGCCGCCGGGCCGCCGCAAAGCCTGGGCTTCACCCTGGTCGGCGCGCTGCTGATCATCCCGGTGATCCTGATGTACACCTCGCTGGCCTACTGGGTCTTCCGCGGCAAGGTGCGCGACGGTGACGGTTACCACTGATGGAAAGCGGGCCGCGGCCGCGATGGGGTAGGCGGATCGGCTGGCTGGTTCTGATCTGGGCGCTGAGCGTGGCCGGACTGGGCCTGCTGGCCTGGCTGCTGCGGTTGCTGATGGGCGCCGCCGGAATGACCTCCTGAGCGGCCGCTGGCGACGCGCTCAGGTATCCGGCATCACGTAGCGGGCCGGCGCCGGGTTGAGGTGGCTGCACTGCTTGCAGGTGCGATGCTCGGTCGAGGAATAGAAGCGGTCGAACACCGGCGGGAAGTCCGTCTCGATGTCGTGCAGGTGGAAGTATTCCTCGTAGACCTTGTGGTTGCAGCGTTCGCAGAACCACAGCAGGCCGTCGTCCTCATGGTCCAGGCGCCTGCGTTCGATCACCAGGCCGATCGAGTCGGGCATCCGTTGCGGCGAATGCGGCACCCGCGGCGGCAGCAGGAAGATCTCTCCGGCGCGGATCGGAATGTCGCGCACCGCGCTGGAGCCGTCGTCGGCCTGCTCCTGGATGCGCAGGACCATCTCGCCCTCGAGCTGGTAGAACCACTCGGCGCCTTCGTCCCAGTGGTAGTCGGTGCGCGCGTTCGGACCGCCGACCACCATCACGATGAAATCGCCGGCGTGGATGACCTTGTTGCCGACCGGCGGCTTCAGCAGGTGGCGGTGTTCCTCGATCCAGGCGTGCAGGTTGAGCGGACTCGGCAGCATTGGCTCATTCCTCGAAGGCGGCGACGCACTTCAGTTCGATGGCGATGGGCGTGGGCAGGGCATGGATGCCCAGCGTGGTCCGGCACGGGGCGCTTGCCGGGTCGGGGAAATATTCGGCCCAGACGCGGTTGTAGGCCTGGAAGTCCCGTTCCATGTCGGTCAGGTACACGGTGACGTCGACCAGCTGCTCCCAGCGCGCGCCACTGGCCTGCAGCACCGTGCGCACGTTGGCGAACACGGCCCGGCATTGCGCGTCGATGTCATAGCTGAGCAGGCGACCCTCGGCGTCGTGCACGTTGCCGACGATCGCATTGGTGGCAGGGTCGCGCGGCCCTATCCCGGACAGGAACAGCAACTGGCCGATCCGGCGCGCGTGCGGGTAGTGGCCGACCGGGACCGGCGCGGAACCGGCCTGGATGGCTTCGCTCATGGCAACTCCCTCCGACCCTTGCGGGAACGCGCTGGAACCCTGCGCTCATTCATGGCGGTCGTCCTGCGGCCGCACCGAGGCCACCGCCTGCTGGTAGGCCGGAGCCAGGCCTTCGGTCGATGAAACGTCCATGCCCAGCTGGCGCACGCGGCCGTCGAACAGGCTGTAGACCCAGCCATGCACCGAGAGCCGCTGCCCGCGCGCCCACGCATCCTCGACCACGGTGGTCTGGCAGACGTTGAACACCTGTTCGATGACGTTGAGTTCGCACAGCCGCGCGTGGCGCAGCGACTCGGTGTCCACCCCGGCCAGCAGCGGGGCATGCTTCTGGGCCACGTCGCCGACGTGGCGAAGCCAGTTGTCGGCCAGTCCCACGCGGGTCCCGGTCATCGCCGCATGCACGCCGCCACAGCCGTAGTGGCCGACCAGCAGGATGTGCTCGACCTTGAGGATGTCCACCGCGAACTGGATCACCGACAGGCAGTTGAGGTCGCCATGCGACATGACGTTGGCGACGTTGCGATGGACGAACACCTCGCCCGGGTCCAGGCCCAGGATCTGGTTGGCCGGTACCCGCGAATCCGAGCAGCCGATCCATAGGTAGCGGGGCGACTGTTGCTGGGAAAGGCGCTTGAAAAACCCGGGATCCTCGTGCTTGATCCGATCGGCCCATTCCCGGTTGTTGCGCAGCAGGATTTCCAGTTCGTTCATGCGTTCGATTATCCCAGAGCCAGGCAGACATTCTTCGGTTCGGTG
>SEHC01000038.1 GCA_004173415.1 Lysobacteraceae bacterium | reverse complement strand
TGGCGAAGATGAAACCCACCGCCACCCTGGTCAACATCGCGCGCGGGGGCATCGTCGACGAGGACGCGCTTGCGGAGGCCCTGGGCAACCGTCGCCTGGCCGCGGCGGGGCTCGATGTGTTCGAAGGCGAACCGGCGGTCAACCCGCGCCTGCTGGAGCTTCGCAACGTGGTGCTGACCCCGCACATCGCCAGCGGCAGCCTGGCCACCCGGCGGGCAATGGTGGACCTGGCGGTGGACAACCTGATCGCCGCCATGGGCTGTGGCCCGCGGGCGGGCGCGCCGCCCAACCGGATCGGCGCGTGAGCGCGCGGGTTCCGCTATCCTCCCTGGCCTGTGTAGGCGCTGCGCAAGCTGCGACCTGTGACCAGGGTCGTCTTGACCCAGCTCCTGCATCCACTTTCCCAATAGACCTGAGTTGAAATGAGCGAGAAGAAGGCTTTCAAAGTCGCGGTCGTAGGCGCCACCGGCGCCGTCGGCGAGGTCATGCTGTCGATCCTGGCCGAACGCAAATTCCCGGTCAGCGAGCTGGTCGCCCTGGCCAGCGAGCGCTCGGCCGGCGCCGACGTCGACTTCGGCGGGCGCAAGGTCGCGGTCCAGGACCTGGCCAGCTTCGACCCGGCCGGCGTGGACATCGCGCTGTTCTCGGCCGGCGGCGCGATCTCGAAGGAGTACGCGCCGAAGTTCGCCGCCGCCGGGGCGGTGGTGATCGACAACTCCTCGGCCTTCCGCTACGACGACGACGTGCCCCTGGTGATCAGCGAAGTGAACCCGGAAGCGGCCATGAACCGCCCGCGCGGCATCATCGCCAACCCCAACTGCTCGACCATGCAGATGCTGGTCGCGCTGGCCCCGATCCATCGCGCGGTCGGCATCGAGCGCATCAACGTGGCCACCTACCAGTCGGTTTCCGGTGGCGGACGCTCGGCGCTGGAGGAACTGGGCAAGCAGACCGGCCAGCTGCTCAACTTCCAGGACATCGACCCGCAGCGCTTCCCGGTGCAGATCGCCTTCAACCTGATCCCGCACATCGACGACTTCCAGGACAACGGCTACACCAAGGAAGAGATGAAGCTGGTCTGGGAGACCCGCAAGATCCTCGCCGACGACGGCATCCAGGTGAACCCCACCGCGGTGCGCGTGCCGGTCTTCTACGGCCACTCCGAAGCGATCAACGTCGAGACCCGGGACAAGATCAGCGCCGCGCAGGTGCGTGCGCTGCTGGAAACCGCGCCTGGCGTGGAAGTGGTGGACGAGCCGGTCGCCGGTGGCTACCCGACCCCGGTCACCCACGCCTCCGGCAGCGACCCGGTGTACGTGGGCCGCATCCGCGAGGACTTCTCGCACCCGCGCGCGATCAACCTGTGGGTGGTGTCGGACAACATCCGCAAGGGCGCCGCACTCAATGCGGTGCAGGTGGCCGAACTGGTCGCCGCTGGACTCGACCCGGCGGCAAAGCTGGGCGGCTAAGGCTATATTCGGCACCGGGCAGGAATGGGGAATGCATGTGAAAGTGGCTGCGACAGCATGAGGACACCCGGATCAAGGCGCGCGGACAGCGCCAACGCCCGCGGGCCGGGCCTGCGCGGCCTGTCGAAGCTGGCCGGCCTGGCGCTGCTGCTGGTCAGCGGGGCGGCCATGGCCCTGGGGCTGGGCGAGATCCGGGTCATGTCGCAGCCGGGCCAGCCGCTGGTCGCCGAGATCCCGGTCATCTCCAACGAGCCGGGCGAACTGGAGCAGTTGCAGGCGCGGCTGGCTTCGCCGGTCACCTTCGAACGGGTCGGCCTGGCCCGTCCGGAAGGGCTGGTCAGCGGCCTGGGTTTCGCGGTCGCGCTGAGCGCCCAGGGCAAGCCGGTGATCCGGGTCACCAGCGCCGAGCCTGTCCAGGTCGCGGCGGTCAATTTCCTGATCGAAGTCGACTGGGGCCAGGGTCGGCTGGTACGCGAATATTCGGCGCTGGTCGATTCCCCGGCCGCCTTGGCCGCGTCCAGCCAGCCGGCGATCGAGGCGCCGCTGCCGCCGCCTTCGAACACCATCGTGCGCGATGCCGAGCCGGTGGCGACGGCGCCGGCCGAGCCGCCCCCGGCTCCCGCGCCGGTCGAGCCCACGCCCGCCGCGACCCCGGCCCCGCGCCCGGCGGCGCCGGTCGCCTCGCTGCCGCCCGCCGCCCGCGGCGAGCTGCAGGTCCAGCGTGGCCAGACCCTGTCCGCGATCGCGCGCGACCTGGGCCAGCCCCACAGCCTGGACCAGACCATGCTCGCCCTGCTGCGGGCCAACCCCGAAGCCTTCATCAACGGCAACATCAACCGGCTCAAGCAGGGCGCGGTATTGCGGGTGCCGCAGGCCGCCGAGTTCGCCCAGCTGGATGAATCCGAGGCGGCCGGCCTGGTGCGCGAACAGATGGCCCAATGGCGCCAGGCGCGCAGGCCGATCCCGCAGCCGGTCGAAGCCGACGTGGCCAGCACGGCCCCGGCTCCGGCTCCGGCTCCGGCTCCGGCTCCGGCTCCGGCTCCGGCTCCGGCTCCGGCGCGCGGTCCGCAGGTGGCGCAGGCGCGCCTGGAGATCGCACCCCCGGCCGCCAGTTCGGCGACCCGGGCGGGAACACAATCCGGCATCGATGCCGAAGGCGAGGGCGACATGCTGGCGAACGAACAACTGGTGCTGACCAAGGAAGAGCTGGCGGCGCGCGAATCCGAAGTACAGGAACTGCGTGCGCAGGTGGCCGAGCTGGAAGGACTCAAGCAGCAACAGGCCAAGCTGATCGCGATGAAGGACAGCGAGCTGGCCGCGGCGCAACAGCGCCTGGCCCAGTCGCAGGGCGATGCGTCGCAGCCGGTGTGGCTGTGGGCCGGCCTCGGCTTGCTGGTGGCGGGCCTGGTGGTCGGCTGGCTGATCAGTCGGCGCCGGAAGCCCGCGCCGGCCGGTCCGGCCCGCGCCGGTTACGACAGCGCCGCCATGGCCGCTGCCATGGGTGGGCCTGCCGGCCAGGAGACGGTCTTCGAAACCCGCGCTGCGCCGTCGCCGGAGCCCGCGCCGGTGGACGAGGCCCCGATCACCGCGGTCGATGCGCAGCAGCCGGAGGTTTCCGAACCCGAAAAGACCCCGGCCGGCGCATCTGCGCCGGCGACCCAGCCCTGGACCACGGCCGCGGTCAAGCCGACCTGGCACACCGGCGATGGCGCCCAGCAGGTGGCCCCGCTGAACGCGGCGCCGGCCGGGCGCGAACGCCTCGAACTGGCGATCGCCTACCTGGACCTCGGCGACGTCGACACCGCCCGCGACCTGCTCAACGAAGTGGCCGCCGGCGTCGATGCCGCCGCGCGCAGTGAAGCGACGCAGTTGCTGCGCGAGATCGGCTGACCCTCCAGCGATGGGCCATTGCTGATGCGCTATGCCCTGGGCGTCGAATACGACGGTAGCGGTTTCCATGGCTGGCAGCGGCTGGGTCCGCATGGCCAGGCCGATGGCGAAGCCACCCTGCAGGCGGCGCTGGAAGACGCCCTGTCCTCGGTCGCGGCGATGCCCGTGTCGGTGATCTGCGCCGGCCGCACCGATGCCGGCGTGCATGCCGAATGCCAGGTGGTGCATTTCGATTGCGCCGCGCCGCGCAACCCCCGCAGCTGGAGCCTGGGCACCACCACGCGGCTGCCGCCCTCGATCTGCGTGCGCTGGTGCGTGCCGGTGCCGGACGATTTCAACGCGCGGTTCTCGGCGCGGGCCCGGCGCTATCGCTACCGGATCCTCAACCGGGCGGTGCGGCCCGCGCTGGGGCGCCAGTTGCTGAGCTGGGAGCGGCTGCCACTGGATGCCGAATGCATGCACCGGGCCGCGCAGGCCCTGCTCGGCGAAAACGACTTCAATGCCTTCCGCACCGTGCACTGCCAGGCGCCGCACGCGCGCCGCGACCTGCAGGCAATCGCGGTCCGCCGCGACGGCGAGCAGGTGGTGGTCGAGGTGCAGGCCAACGCCTTCCTCCACCACATGGTGCGCAACATCGTCGGCTCGCTGCTGATGGTGGGGCGGGGCGAACGGCCGGAGGGCTGGATCGCCGAACTGCTCGCGGGCCGGGACCGGACACTGGCCGGACCCACCGCGCCGGCCGACGGACTGGTGTTCCTGGGCCCGCTGTATCCAGCGCAATGGGGACTGCCGCCGGAAGTCACGATGGATGCCGGGCGGGGTGGTTGATGGTTGCGGGCCGGTTGTAGTTTTTTCGTCGGCCCGGCCCAGCCGCGGCTACCTGAATTCGAAGTTCTCGTAACGCAGATTGCCTCGGGGTACGCCGTTGTCCCGCATCCTGGCGCGTATCTGGCGCCTCAAGGCCTTCGGGCCGCAGAACGCGATATCGATGTCACCAGGATCGCCCTGGCTGCAGATCCGGGCAAACCGTTGCACGAACTCCGGGTCTGCCGGACCGCCGGCGACCGCCACCAGCTCGGCACCCCGTCCGCGCGCCATGGCCTGCATCGCCTCCACTTCCGGGAAGTCGCGGCCGGGGGTGTAGAAATAAAACAGGGTGACCTTGTCGAATCCACCCGCGGCAGGGTCTTTCAGCCAGGCGATGAACGGCGAGATGCCTACTCCCCCGCCGATCCAGACCTCGCGCGGGGCCCCGGCCCGCCGCCTGAAACGGCCGAATGGAGCGTGGATGTCGGCATGCATGCCGACCTTGGCGTTAGCGATCAGCCTGCCGGTGAAGTCCCCCAGAGAGCGGATCACGAACTGGACCCGGCCGTCATCCGCGTTGCTGGCGGCGATGGTGAATGGATGCGGTTCACGCAAGCCCTTTTCCTTGATCCGCAGGAAGCCGAACTGGCCGGGTGTGAAATCGATTCCCTTGTCCAGCGGCAACAGTTCCATGTGCACGGCCGACGCCCCGGGCGACAACGACACGATCATGTATTCGGCATGGCCCGAAAGCAGCGGATACAACAACAGCTTGTAGAGCGCGCCGATCACGCCCAGCAATGCCAATGCCGCCAGCCAGACCCCCGCCGGGCTGGCCAGCGCGATCGGCGTCTTGAAGCTGAGCCAGTGCAGGATCACCACCACGAACAGCGGTCCCGACAACTTGTGCCACCAGCGCCAGACGCTGTAACGGATGTTGCGGTTCAGCGCCAACAGGACGATGAACATCAGGCCGACGTAGGAGAACTGGCGCAGGAAACGCGTCCAGGCTGCCGGAAGGACGAGGATGGCGGCGGTTTCCCAGTCCGGCATCCCGGCCTTGAACACAAGATGGAACGAGGCCAGCCCGAGTGCCCAGATCCCCAGCCATTTGTGTGCCAGATAGACCCGATCGAGCCCGCCGAAACAGGATTCCAGCCAGCTCCAGCGTGCCCCGAGGACGGCCGCCGCCGCCATCAGGCTCAGCGCCGCCACCCCGGCGGCGAGACTGGCTGCGGCCGTGCCGAACCAGGTGGCAGGGGGGATCTGCATGGCGACCAGCAGCGCACTGACCGCCACCAGCAAGGTGATCAGTTGCCACGCCTTTAGCTTCATGGGCGATCTCCGCTGCCGGCCGTTGCGGCCCAGGGGGAAGGGTACCGGTCTGAGGCCAAGGACCCCTTGATCTCGATCAATCTGGTCGACCGGGCGGGCTTCCCGTGTACCGGCGTTACAACTGCAGGCAAGAGCAGGGCGGGGTTTCAATACGCTGGCGATCTTCCGCGGCCAGCGCATATGGCGGTATCAAGCCATGGTGACCCAGCCATGGTGATCCAGCCAGGGTGAGCGTCGATGCCGACGCAGGCGGGCCGACGGGCGAAAACGGTTAGGCTGTTTCCGTTCCCCATCCACTTCCCCGTTTCGCCCATGACCCATACCCGGATCAAATTCTGCGGCCTGACCCGCGCCGAGGACGTGCGCCTGGCGATGGAGCTGAGCGTGGACTACGTAGGCCTGGTGTTCGCACCGCGCAGCCCGCGCAAGCTGCTGCTCGGCCAGGCGCGGATGCTGCGAGAGCTGGTGGCCGAGGAGATCGCGGTGGTCGCGCTGGTGATGGACAACCCCGGCGCCGAGGTCGAGGCGATCCTGGAGAACATCCGCCCCGACCTGCTGCAGTTCCATGGCGCCGAGGACGATGCCTTCTGCGCCGGTTTCGGCGTGCCCTTCCTCAAGGCGATCGCCATGGGCGGGGCGGAAGACGAAGCGATGCAGCGCATGGCCGGGTATCCCTCGGCGCACGGCTACCTGTTCGACGGCCATGCGCGGGGCGAGCAGGGCGGCAGCGGCCAGCGCTTCGACTGGAAGCGCTTGCCGCAGGGACTGGGCAAACCGGTGCTGCTGGCCGGCGGGCTGGATGCCGACAACGTGGCCATCGCCATCGCCACCGCCCGCCCGTGGGGGCTGGATGTCTCCAGTGGCATCGAATCGATGCCCGGGATCAAGGACGGCGAGAAGATGCGTCGTTTCGTCCATGAAGCCAGGCGCGCCGACAGCCTGCGCGAGTGATCCGGCCCGGCCTCAGCCCGGGGTTTCACCTGCACCGGGCGTGGCCAGCAGGTCGTGCCGCAGCCAGTCGGCCAGCAGGCCGATGCGCGGATCCGCCGAATCGCTGGGGGCGCACAGGATCCAGGCGCCGCCGGTCGGGCTGAAGCCCCACGGCGCCAGCAGGCGCCCCGAGGCGAGGTCCTCGCTGACCAGCTGTTGCGGGGCAATGGCGATGCCGAGCCCGGCAATGGCCGCCTCCAGCAGGTAGTACAGGTGGGCGAAGCCGGGCTGGAAGCGCAATTGGCCGGGGTCGAGGCCGTTCAGCCGTGCCCATTCCGGCCAGGCCTGCGGGCGCGAGGCGGTGTGCAGCAGGTCTTCTCCCAGCAAGGCCGACGGCGTCCCCGATGCCAGTCGCGCGGCCGCGGGGTGGCGAGGGCTGAGCACGGGGCCGATGCGCTCGGGGGCCAGCTCCCAGACCTTCCATTCTGCCGGCCAGGGTTTTTCTGCCAGCAGCAGGGCCGCATCCAGGCCGCGCAAGTGCGGATCGAACGGGCCTTCCTGGGCTGAAAAGTGCAGCTTCACGGCGGGAAGTTCGCGGGCCAGGCGGTCAAGGCGCGGGATCGCCCAACGCGCCAGCAGGCTGCCGGGGCAGCCCAGCACCAGCGGAGCGAACCCGGCCTGGCGCTGCAGGCCGGTCCAGGCCTGCTGCAACTGCCCGAAGGCCGACCCCGCCGCGTCGCGCAGACGCTCACCGGCCACGGTCAGGGCCAGCCCGCGGCCCTGGCGGACGAACAAGGCCTGGCCCAGTTCCTCTTCCAGGGCGCGGACCTGGCGGCTGATCGCACCGTGGGTGACATGCAGCTCGGCGCCGGCCAGGCTGATGCTTTGCAGGCGTGCAGCGGCCTCGAAGGCGCGCAGCGCATTGAGGGGGGGCAGGGGACGGCTCATGTCGTGTGAGTTTAACTCACGCTTGATGGCGATTTTCTGGCTTTTTCCCCGTTCCATCCGTGCGCTACAGTGCCCGCCCCGACGGCGCCCAGCCGTCCCGCGTATTCCACGGACCCGCCATGAACAGTGCCGCCATCGCCGACTACCACGCCTATCCGGATGCGGCGGGCCATTTCGGCCGCTACGGCGGGCGCTTCGTCGCCGAGACCCTGATCGGTCCGCTGCAGGAGCTGGCCGCGGCCTACGACGCGGCGCGCATCGATCCGGCCTTCGTGGCCGAATTCGAGAAGGACCTCAAGCACTACGTCGGCCGGCCCAGCCCGATCTACGAGGCCGAGCGCCTGAGCCGTGAAGTCGGTGGCGCGCGGATCCTGCTCAAGCGCGAGGACCTCAACCACACCGGCGCGCACAAGATCAACAACACCATCGGCCAGGCCCTGCTGGCCAGCCGCATGGGCAAGACCCGGATCATCGCCGAAACCGGCGCCGGCCAGCACGGCGTGGCTAGCGCCACGGTCGCCGCGCGCCTCGGCCTGGAATGCGTGGTCTACATGGGGGCCACGGACATCGAGCGGCAGAAGATCAACGTCTACCGGATGAAGCTGCTGGGCGCGACCGTGGTGCCGGTGACATCGGGGTCGCAGACGCTCAAGGATGCCCTCAACGAGGCCATGCGCGACTGGGTGACCAACGTGCAGGACACGTTCTACATCATCGGCACGGTCGCCGGCCCGGACCCGTATCCGCGCATGGTCCGCGATTTCAACGCGGTGGTCGGACGCGAGGCGCGGGCGCAGATGCTGGCCGACTACGGCCGGCTGCCCGACGTGATCACCGCCTGCGTTGGTGGCGGCAGCAACGCCATCGGCCTGTTCCACGCCTTCCTCAACGATGCGCAGGTGGGGATCGTCGGCGCCGAAGCCGCCGGTGACGGTATCGGCAGCGGCCGCCACGCGGCCTCGATCGCCGCCGGCCGGCCGGGCGTGCTGCATGGCAACCGCACCTATGTCCTGTGCGATGACGACGGCCAGATCATCGAGACCCATTCGGTCTCGGCCGGGCTCGACTATCCGGGCGTGGGACCGGAGCATTCCTTCCTCAGCGACGCGGGCCGCGCGCGCTACGTCGGGGTCACCGACGAGGAGGCGCTGGCCGCCTTCCACGCCCTGGCCCGGACCGAAGGCATCCTCGCCGCACTGGAATCCAGCCATGCGGTCGCCCAGGCAATAAAGCTCGCCCGCGACTTGCCCCGCGATGCGCTGGTCCTGTGCAACCTGTCCGGGCGGGGCGACAAGGACGTGCACACCATCGCCGCCCGCGAGGGGTTCGCCCTGTGAGCCGCATCGCCGCCCGCTTCACCGCACTGCAATCGGCCGGCCGCAAGGCGCTGATCCCCTTCATCACCGCCGGCGATCCTTCGCTGGAGGCCACCGTTCCGGTCATGCACGCCCTGGTCGGGGCGGGGGCCGACGTGATCGAGTTGGGGGTGCCGTTCTCCGACCCCATGGCCGACGGCCCGACCATCCAGCGCAGTTCGGAGCAGGCCTTGCGCCGCGGCGCCGGCCTGCGCTACGTGCTGCAGGCGGTGGCGGAGTTCCGACTGCACGACGCGGCCACGCCGGTGGTGCTGATGGGCTACCTCAATCCGATCGAGATCCACGGCGACGAGCGCTTCGCCCGGGAAGCGGTGGGCGCCGGCGTCGATGGCGTATTGCTGGTCGACCTGCCGCCCGAAGAAGCGGCCGTGACCCGCGAGGTCTTCGCAAGGCATGGCCTGGACCTGATCGCACTGGCTTCGCCGACCACCTCGCCCGAGCGCATGCGGATGCTTTGCGAATCGGCGCAGGGCTACCTCTACTACGTCAGCTTCGCTGGCGTGACCGGCGCCGCGCACCTCGACGCGCAGGCAGCGGGCCCGCGCCTGCGTGCACTGCGTGCCCAGTCGCCGGTGCCCGTGGTCGCGGGGTTCGGGATCAAGGATGCCGCCAGCGCCGCGGCGATGGCGGTGGAAGCCGACGGCGTGGTGGTCGGCAGCGCGCTGGTGGCGGTTCTGGACGGCGCTCCCACGCCGGAAGAGGCAGCGGGCCGCGCCGCGGGCTTCCTCGCGCCCCTGCGCCGTTCCCTGGATGGCTGAACGCAAGGGTCGGCGGCTGGGATAAACTGCGCCGCTGGATTCACCGCGTCCAAACTGAACGGGACAACGCAAACGCATGAGCTGGCTGAGCAAACTGATGCCTTCGGGCATCCGCACCCAGGCGGGCGCGACCAAGAACAAGCGCAGCGTGCCGGAAGGCCTCTGGGAAAAGTGCGAACGATGCGGCGCGGTCCTGTACCGGCCCGAGCTGGAGGAGAACCTGGAGGTCTGCCCCAAGTGCAGCTTCCACATGGCGATCCGCGCCCGCGCGCGGCTGGCGGCCCTGTTCGACCCCGGCAGCACCCGCGAGCTCGGCGCCGCGCTGGGCCCGGTCGATGC
>SEHC01000449.1 GCA_004173415.1 Lysobacteraceae bacterium | reverse complement strand
GGGGAACATCACCCGGTCGCGGAACTTGTCGTAGACCCGGCCGTTGTCGCTGCGCGAGAGCATCCCGGTCTTGTCCAGCAGCTTGAGCCGCCGCTCGTCCGCGCCCAGCGCGTCCTTCAGCGCGGAGAAGCCTTCCGGCGCGTAGCCGATCGAGAACTGGGCGCGGATCGCCTCGTCGACCCCGCGCTGGTCCAGGTACTGCCTGGCCTTGTCGCTGCCCTGCAGCTGGCGCTGGAAGAACTGCGCGGCCGCGTCCAGCGCCGCGTACATGTCGCGGCTGTCGTCGTTCTCGTTGCGCTTCTGCGCTTCCTTGGGCACTTCCATGCCCACGCGCTTGGCCAGTTCGTCGACCGCGTCGAGGAATTCCAGGCGGTCGTAGTTGATCAGGAACGAGATCGCGGTGCCGTGCGCGCCGCAGCCGAAGCAATGGTAGAACTGCTTGGTCTGCGAGACGGTGAACGAGGGCGAGCGCTCGTCGTGGAACGGGCAGCGGGCCGAGTATTCCTTGCCCTGCCGCTTCAGCGGCACGCGCGTGCCGATCACCTCGACGATGTCCGTCCGGGCAAGCAGGTCGTCGATGAAGGCGTCGGGGATGCGTGCCATGGAACGACTAGGATGCCATGCGCGCCAGCGCGCGGTGCGACCCCGGCGTGGCGGCAGCGTGGTGGCTGCGCGCCCGCGGCCGCTGATCATCGCGTTCGCCCGCGCGACGACGTAAGACAGCGCGGTCTGGCCCTCGCAGGCCAGCGAACTTCGCCGCATGTGGGGGCGCGCGGCGCTGGTGCTCTCCGGCAAGGACGGTCACGGATGCACCCGCGTCCTCATGCCGCGGGCGGATCATGCGCGGCCAGACGGCGCAGCGCCTCGCCGGTCACCCGTTGCACGGTCCATCCTTCCAGCGGCGTCGCGCCGAGGTCGCGGTAGAAGGCGATCGCCGGCGCGTTCCAGTCCAGCACCGACCACTCGAAGCGCCCGCAACCGCGCTGCACCGCCAGCCCGGCCAGGTGGGTCATCAGGCGCCGCCCGAGTCCCAGGCCGCGGTACTGCGGTTGCACGTACAGGTCTTCCAGGTACAGGCCGCGTCGGCCCAGGAAAGTGGAGAAGTTGTGGAAGAACAGGGCGAACCCTGCCGCCTGGCCGTCGACTTCGGCGAACACCACTTCGGCCGCCGGCGCCGCGCCGAACAATTGCGCGGCCAGGGTGTCCTGGTCGGCGACGACTTCATGGGCGAGCTTCTCGTACTCGGCCAGCTCGCCGATGAAGGCCAGGATCAGCGCGGTGTCGGCCGGCCCGGCCGGGCGCAGGGTGATGGCGGGAGGCATCTCCGGTGCTCCGGGGGACTCAGCTTGCGAACTTCTTCTTCACCAAGGCCGAGACCAGGCCCATGTCCGCCTGTCCAGCCAGCTTCGGCTTGAGCACGCCCATCAGCTTGCCCATGTCGGCCGGACCGCTGGCGCCGGTCTGGGCAATGGCCGCGTCGATGGCCGCGAGGATCTCG
Organism: Lysobacteraceae bacterium; assembly: GCA_004173415.1. Taxonomy (GTDB): domain Bacteria; phylum Pseudomonadota; class Gammaproteobacteria; order Xanthomonadales; family Xanthomonadaceae; genus Pseudoxanthomonas_A. The sequence continues at coordinate 656 of SEHC01000449.1, read as the reverse complement.
GCTTCGCCGAGCTTGGCCGGCAGGTATTTCTCGATCACCACGATCTCGGCGCGCTCGACCGCTGCCAGGTCTTCGCGGGCGGCGGCCTCGAACTGGCTGACCGAATCCTTGCGCTGCTTGACCATCTTCTCCATCACCGCCAGCACCGCGGCGTCGTCCAGCTCGATGCGTTCATCGACCTCGCGCTGCTTGATCCCGGCATTGATCAGCCGGACCACGCCCAGCGTGTGCTTGTCGCCACCCTTCATCGCGGCCTTCATGTCTTCGTTGAGCTGCTGTTTCAGTGACATGCGATCTCTCCTGCTGCGGGCGGGCCCCGGCTGGCCGGGGCGCCAAAAACACGAAAAGCCGGCTACGCTCGCGCGTGCCGGCTTCTGGCGAAGCGACGCGGCTCAGTAAAGGCGCTGGCGCTTGGTGACGTCGCGCGAGCTGCGACGCAGCTGGCGCTTCACCGCGGCGGCGGCCTTGCGCTTGCGCTCCTGGGTCGGCTTCTCGTAGAACTCGCGCTTGCGGGTTTCGGCGAGGACGCCGGCCTTTTCGCAGGTGCGCTTGAAGCGACGCAGGGCAAACTCAAAAGGCTCGTTTTCGCGGACTTTGACGCTGGGCATGGAATCTCCGGGACACAAATCAACCGGGTCGGTCCCGGCGAGCCGCGT
>SEHC01000448.1 GCA_004173415.1 Lysobacteraceae bacterium | reverse complement strand
ATCAAGGCGCCGGAGTGCTTCATCGTCGAGCGCAAGCTGCGCGAGCGGATGAAGATCCCGGTCTTCCACGACGACCAGCACGGCACCGCGATCATCGTCGGCGCGGCGATCTACAACGCCCTGGAAGTGGTCGGCAAGGACATCGGCCAGGTGAAGCTGGCCACCAGCGGCGCCGGCGCCGCCGGCATCGCCTGCCTGGACATGCTGGTGGCCATCGGCCTGAAGCCGGAGAACATCCTGGCCGTCGACCGCGACGGTGTGCTCTACACCGGCCGGGCCAACCTGGACCCGGACAAGGCGCGCTATGCGCGCGATACCGACAAGCGGACCCTGGCCGACATCGTCGCCGGGGCCGACATCTTCCTGGGCCTGTCGGCCGCCGGCGTGCTGAAGCCGGAGATGGTCGCGACCATGGCCGAGCGGCCGATCATCCTGGCCCTGGCCAATCCCAATCCCGAGATCCTGCCCGAGCATGCCAAGGCGGTGCGCCCGGACTGCATCATCGCCACCGGCCGCAGCGACTACCCCAACCAGGTCAACAACGCGCTGTGCTTCCCGTACATCTTCCGCGGCGCGCTGGACGTGGGCGCGACGGTGATCAACGAGGCGATGAAGACCGCCTGCGTCAAGGCGATCGCCGCCCTGGCCCGGCGCGAGGCCTCGGACCTGGGCGCGGCCTATGGCGACGAGATCCCGTGCTTCGGCCCGGAATACCTGATCCCGCGGCCCTTCGACCCGCGCCTGCTGGTGGAACTGGCCGGCGCCGTCGCCCAGGCGGCGATGGACTCGGGCGTGGCCTTGCGCCCGATCGCCGACATGGCCGCCTATCGCGAGAAGCTGGGCCAGTTCGTGTACCGCACCAGCCTGATGATGAAGCCGGTTTACGACCGGGCGCGCACCGACATCAAGCGCGTGGCCTACGCCGAGGGCGAGGAAGAGACGGTGCTGCGCGCGGTGCAGACAGTGATCGACGAAGGCCTGGCCTTCCCGATCCTGATCGGCCGGCCGGACGTGATCCAGACCCGGATCGAGCGCCTGGGCCTGCGCATGCGCGCCGGCGTCGACTTCGAACTGACCAACCAGGACGACGACCCGCGCTTCAACGACTACTGGCAGTACTACCACGCCCTGACCGAACGCCGCGGGGTGACCCCGGCGGCGGCCAAGAACCTGATGCGTTCGCGGCCGACGCTGATCGCCGCGGTGATGGTGGCCCGGGGCGAGGCCGATGCGCTGGTCAGCGGGATCGTGGGGCGGTTCCACAAGAAGCTGGGCTACGTGCGCAGCGTGATCGAGCTGGACCCCGGGGTGCAGTCGACCTCGGCCATGACCGGGGTGATCAACAACCAGGGCGCGTACTTCTTCCTGGATACCCATGTGCAGGACGACCCCACCGCCGAGCAGATCGCCGAGGCGACCCTGCAGGCGACCTACCGGCTGAAGCTGTTCGGGATCGAGCCGAAGGTGGCGTTGCTCTCGCACTCCAACTTCGGCAGCCACGATACGCAACATCGATGCGGCCAACATCACCTACAACATGGTCCGGGTGATGACCGACGGGGTGGCCATCGGCCCGATCCTGATGGGCATCTCCAAGCCGGTCCACATCCTGACCAGCAGCGCCACCCCGCGCCGGGTGGTCAACATGACCGCCATCGCCGCGGTCGATGCGCAGATACGGGCCCAGCAGAAGTAGCCGCAACGCGCAGAGGGTCGGCAACGAAGACGGCAGCCATACGGCTGCCGTATTTTTTCCGCGGTTTCATTTCCGGTTACGGAAAGCTTCATTCCCCGTTCGGGTTTGCCTACGGTTTGCCGACCTGGCTTAACACGCCACTGGAAAGATGGCCCGTGTCGCGGACACCACGTCCGCCGTATCGGGAGCGCGCATGATCCAGAGGGAACCGCAATCGCCACCGGAGAAGCCCCGCTTCGACGGCTACGACGGCACCAGCCCCACCCGCACCACGGTCGACGGCAGTGCGGCGGCCGACCTGTCCGACGCGCATCACGACATCTTCTTCGCCGCGGTGGAAACCACGCGCATGCCGATGACCGTGACCGATCCGCGCCAGGCGGACAATCCGATCGTCTTCGCCAACCGCGCGTTCCTGGAGATGACCGGCTATACGCGCGAGGAGATCATCGGCCGCAACTGCCGCTTCCTGCAGGGTCCGGACACCGATCCGGAGACCATCCAGGGGGTGCGCGATGCGATCCGCGAGCAGCGCGAACTGGCCACCGAGATCCTCAACTACCGCAAGGACGGGTCCACGTTCTGGAATGCGCTGTTCGTCTCGCCGGTGTACGGCAAGGCTGGCGAGATCGTGTATTTCTTCGGCTCCCAGCTCGACATCAGCCGCCGGCGCGACGCCGAGGACGCGTTGCGCCAGTCGCAGAAGATGGAGGCGCTGGGCCAGCTCACCGGCGGCATCGCCCATGACTTCAACAACCTGCTGCAGGTGATGTCCGGCTACCTGGAGCTGATCGAGCGGGCGGCCGAGACCCGGCAGGGGCCGATCGACCCCGAACGCCTGAAGCGCAACGTCAGCCGCGCCCGCGAAGCGGCCGAACGCGCCGGTACCCTCACCCAGCAACTGCTCGCGTTCTCGCGCAAGCAGAAGCTCGAGGGCCGGGTCCTCAACCTCAACGGCCTGGTCAACGGCATGGGCGACATCGCCGAGCGCACCCTCGGCGAGGACATCACCTTCCGCCGCGAACTGGCCCCGGACCTGTGGAACTGCCGGATCGACCCGACCCAGGCCGAGATGGCCCTGCTCAACGTGCTGATCAATGCGCGCGACGCGGTCGCCGGCAGCGCGACCCGCGAGGTCACCGCGCGCACGCTCAACGTCACCGTCGGCGAAGAGGACGCCAGCGCCTACGACAACCTGCCGCCCGGCCGCTACGCCAGCGTCGCGATCACCGACAGCGGCCACGGCATGTCGCCGGCGGTCCTGGCCCGGGTCATGGATCCGTTCTTCACCACCAAGGAAGAGGGCAAGGGCACCGGCCTGGGACTGTCGATGGTCTATGGCTTCGCCAAGCAGTCCGGCGGCGCGGTGCGGCTGTACTCCGAGGAAGGCCACGGCACGACCGTGCGCCTGTATTTCCCGGCCGACGCCGAGGCCGAGTACACCGCGCCGCGCGACACCTCGCGGGCCAGCAGCCGCCGCGGCAACGAGACCGTCCTGGTGGTCGACGACCGCGCCGACGTCGCCGACCTGGCGCAGATGATCCTGGAGGACCATGGCTACCAGGTGCACGTGGCCCACGACGCCAGGTCGGCGCTGGAACTGCTCGATCGCGGCATCGCCGTGGACCTGCTGTTCTCGGACATGATCATGCCCGGGCGCATGAACGGGGTGCTGCTGGCGCGCGAGGCGCGGCGCCGGCGGCCGCGGCTCAAGGTGATGCTGACCACCGGCTATTCGGCGTAGCGTGACCGACGCGGCGTGCCCGGCGCGAGGATCAAGGTTGCGATCCGCGCGGGCGGATGCGGACCAGGCTCACTGGCCTTCCAGCATGTCCCGCTGCAGCTTGTCCAGGTAGGCGTCCAGTTCGGCGCTGGTGGCGAAGATGTCGCTGACCGGCAGGGCCTGGACGATGTCCAGGACCTTGCGGATCTGCGCCTGCGGGTGCAATGCCAGGACCTTGCCGTGCGGGGCCAGCAGCTTGCGCGCCTTGAGGATGGAACGGATGCCGGCGCTGCTGATGTATTCCAGCCGGCCCAGTTCCATGACCAGCACCATCGACGGATGGGCCGCCGACAGCAACGGATCCAGCACGTCGTCCAGTTGCTGGTAGGTGTTGCTGTCCAGGCGCCCGCTCAGGACGACGTACTGGTTGCCATTGACCGGCGGGTAGACGTCGACCTCCAGGCTCATGTGCCGTTCCTTGCGCTGGGCCTTGCGCCGGGTGCCGTCACAGGTCCTCGTCTCCGTCCAGCACCTTGCGCTGCATCGCGTCGAGGTAGGCGTCTGCTTCGGCGGTGGAGACGAAGATCTCGTGCATCGGCACCGCCTGGACGATGTCCAGCACCTTGCGGATCTGCGCCTGCGGGTTGACCAGCAGGACCTTGCCGCCATGCAGGCCCAGTTGCTTGCGGGCCTTGAAGATGGAGCGGATGCCGGCGCTGCTGATGTAGTCCAGGCCGGCCAGGTCCAGGACCAGCGAGTGCAGCTGGCGGGTCAGCAGGGGCGCCAGGCGTTCGTCCAGGTCCTCGTAGGTGTGCGTATCCAGGCGTCCGTTGAGGAAGACGCGCTGGCTGCCGTGGGTGGGCGGCTGGATCTGGATCTGAAGGCTCATCGCGCGTTCTCCTGACTGCCGGCGCGCAGGCCGACCCGCAGCAGGTTGCGGCCGTCGCGGCGTTCGTATTGCATCGACTCGGCGATCCGGCGGATCAGGTACAGGCCCAGGCCGCCGATCGGACGGTCGAGGATATCGGCTTCCAGGTCGGGTGTCTGTGCCGACAGGGGGTCGAACGGCGCGCCTTCGTCGCTGAACTGCAGGGTCAGCAGGTCGCCGTCCAGGCCGATGTCGACCGACAGCTCGTGCTGGCCCACGTCCTGGCCGTCGCCGCC
>SEHC01000447.1 GCA_004173415.1 Lysobacteraceae bacterium | reverse complement strand
CCGGCGGCCGCGCCCGTGCCACGCTGCATCAGCACCATTGCGATGATCGCAATGGCCACCAGCACGTAGATCACATTCAGGGTCAACATCAACATTTGTGCATCTCGATCGAATTTGGAGAGTGGACGGTGCCAGGCCCGGCCCGACTCAGTCGGCGGCGGCCCTTGCGATGGCCAGGAAGTCGGCGGCCACCAGAGAGGCGCCACCCACCAACCCACCATCGACATCGGGCTGCGCGAACAGTTCGGCGGCATTGTCGGGCTTGACGCTTCCGCCATACAACAGCGGCAGCGAATCGCCAATTCTAGCATCGCGCGCCTTGACCACGCCACGGATGAAGGCATGCACCTCCTGGGCCTGGGCCGGACTGGCGGTACGCCCGGTGCCGATGGCCCAGACCGGCTCATAGGCCACCACGGCCTTTTCGAAGGCCGCCACGCCAGCCAAGTCCAGCACCGGCGCCAGTTGCGCGGCGATCACCGCCTCGGTCTGGCCTGCCTCGCGCTGCTCCAGGGTCTCACCCACGCACAGGATCGGGACCAGCCCGGCATGGGCTGCGGCCACGAACTTGGCCGCCACCAGTTCGCTGGTCTCGGCATGGTATTGACGCCGCTCCGAGTGGCCGACCAGCCCATAGCGCGCGCCGACGTCGACCAGCATCGCCGCCGACACCTCGCCGGTGTAGGCGCCCTTTTCGTTGCTGCTGACGTCCTGGGCGCCGAACTCGACCGCATGTTTCTCGAAGTCCTCGATCAGGTCGCCCAGGTAGGGCATCGGCGGCAGCACCACCACCTCGACCCCGGCCAGCGGCAGGCCCTCGGCCAGTTCGCCGATCAGGCCGGTGGCGAAGGCACGGGTGCCATGCAGTTTCCAGTTTCCGGCTACGATCTTGCGGCGCATCGTCATTTTCCTGTCCAACCCGGGCAAAGGGCGCAAAGGATAGCCGATGACCCGCCCCACCTCACCCCGGACCGATCGATGAGCGACGCCCCGTCCACCGGATATGCCCTGGTTACCGGCGCCTCGAGCGGGATCGGCGCGGCGATCGCGCGCGAATACGCACGCCGCGGGGTGCCGCTGGTGCTGACTGCGCGCCGGATCGACAAGCTGGAGCAACTGGCCGCCGAGCTGCGCAGCCAGGTCGCGGTTGAAGTGATCGTCGCGGACCTGGCGGACCCGCTGGCGCCGGAGGCCCTGGCCAGGGAAATAGAGCGCCGCGGCCTGGCCGTGCGGATCCTGGTGAACAACGCGGGCTACGGGGTGCCCGGCCGCTACCTGACCCAGGACTGGCCCGTCCACGCGCGGTTCCTGCAGGTGATGGTGGGCGCGGTCAGCGAACTCACCTGGCGGTTGTTGCCGGCGATCCGCGCATGCGGCGATGGCCGCATCCTCAACGTGGCGTCCTTCGCAGCGCTGGCGCCCAGCGCCGACGGACAGACCCTGTACGCCGCGGCCAAGGCCTACATGGTCCGGCTCAGCGAATCGCTGTCGCTGGAAAATGCCGATCGCGGGGTCAAGGTCACCGCCTTGTGTCCCGGCTTCACCTGGTCCGAATTCCACGACGTGACCGGCACCCGCGAGATGATGTCGAAGCTGCCGCGCTGGGCCTGGCTGCAGGCCGACGAGGTAGCCAGGGCCGGCATCGAAGGACTCGAACGCGGCCGCGTGATCGTGGTGCCGGGCCGCCTCTATCAGCTACTGCACGCGGTCAGCAGGCACCTGCCAGACTCACTGCTGCTCAGGCTGATGGGCAGGAACTCGGGCCGGATCCGCCGGGTGGACTGATTGTGCGCGCCAGCGGCGGCCATGCAGGCGGCCGCCGGCAAGTCACTTCAGCTTGATTTCCCGCAGGCGCTCTTCCAGGTAGCCCTGCGCGGTGATCGGCTCGGGATAGCGGCTGGGATTGCCGGCGCTGATCGTCGACGGCAGCACGTCGATCAGGAAATCCGGGTTGGGGTGCAGGAAGAACGGCACCGAATAGCGCGGCTTGCGCGCCTGCTCGCCCGGCGGATTGGTCACCCGATGGGTGGTGGACGGATACACGTGGTTGGTCAGGCGCTGCAGCATGTCGCCGATGTTGACCACGATGGTGTCGGCATCGGAGGTGAAAGGCACCCACTCGCCCTGCTGCGAACGCACCTCCAGGCCGGCGGCGCTGGCGCCG
>SEHC01000446.1 GCA_004173415.1 Lysobacteraceae bacterium | reverse complement strand
ATCGCCGAGGAACTCTACCGGCGCGTCGACTGGACCTGGCTGCAGCAGAACAAGCCCCTGATCTCGATGGGCTGGTTCCCCGAGAGCGGCTTCATCCCGCATGACTGGAGCGGCTACGACGAGGCGATGATGGTCTACATCCTCGCCCTCGGCTCGCCGACCCATGCGGTGAGCCCCGACGCCTGGGAAGTGTGGACGCGCACCTACAACGACATCTGGGGCGTGTACCAGGACCAGGAATTCCTGGCCTTCGGCCCGATGTTCGGCCACCAGTACACCCATGTCTGGGTCGACTTCCGCGGCATCCAGGACGACTACATGCGCGAACGCGGCATGGACTATTTCGAGAACAGCCGCCGCGCCACGCTGGCCCAGCGTTCCTACGCGATCGCCAATCCGATGAAGTGGAAGGACTATGGCGAGAACGTGTGGGGCCTGACCGCCAGCGATGGTCCGCAGCAGACCCTGCAGGAATACCGTGGCCAGCAGCGCGAGTTCCGCCACTATTCGGCGCGTGGCGCCGGCTTGCAGGTCAATTTCGACGATGGCACGATCGCCCCGACCGCCGCGCTGGGCTCGCTTCCGTTCGCCCCGGAGATCGTGATCCCGGCGGCGGTGGAGATGCACGACCGCTACGGCGAATACATCTACTCGAGCTACGGCTTCCTGGATTCCTTCAACCGCAGCTTCGACTACGACATCCCGCTCAAGACCGGCCGCCTGGTGCCGGGGGAGGGCTGGGTTTCCAGCGATTACATCGGCATCGACCAGGGTCCGATCCTGGCCATGATCGCCAACTACCGCAATGGCTTCGTCTGGGATGTGATGAAGAAGAATCCGCACATCCGCCTCGGCCTGGAGCGCGCCGGCTTCAAGGGCGGCTGGCTGGCGCCGGCAGGCGAGGCAGCACCGGTCGCGGCCGACCCGAAGGCCGCCGAGGCCCGCGCCCTGGGCGGGGCCGAGTCGCGCAGCCGCCATCCGCAGGACTCGCCGCAACCGCCGCCAAGACAGCAGTCGCCGCGGTAGGCCGTGGGCGCCCGGGTCACAACCAGGTCGATCGCCGCGCGCATGTCGCAGCGCGCAACCGTGCTACTGCTGCTGGCAGGCCTTTGCCTGTTGGCGGTGGCCGCGTGCAGCCGGCAAGGCGATCGCCGCGAGGTCGTTTCCTTCTGGGTCATGGGCTACGAAGGCGAAGTGGTCAGGCAACTGATCCCCGAGTTCGAACGCCTCAACCCGGGGATCCGCGTCGACCTGCAGCAGATGCCGGTGCTGTCGGCGCACGAGAAGCTGCTGACCGCGTTCGTCGGCGACGCGTTGCCGGACGTGTCGCCGCTGGGCAACACCTGGATCCCCGAGTTCGCCGCGCTCGGCGCGCTGGAGCCCCTGGATGCGCGGATCGCCGCGACCCCGGGCTTCGACGCGGCCGATTTCTATCCTGGCGCATGGGACAGCGGCGTGGTCGACGGCAAGGTGCTGGCGGTGCCGTGGTATTCGGAAACCCGCTTGCCGTTCTATCGCACCGACCTGCTGCGCCAGGCCGGGATCGATCAGGTGCCGCGCGACTGGCAGCAATGGCGCCAGGCCATGCAGGCGGTCAAGCGCGAAGTCGGGCCGGATCGCTACGCGATCCTGCTGCCGCTGAACGAATACGAGCCGCTGCTCAGCCTGGCCATCCAGCAGCCCGAGCCGCTATTGCGCGACAACGGCCGCTACGGCAATTTCCGCAGCGCCGGTTTCCGGCAGGCGCTGGGCTTCTACAAGGAGATGTTCGAGCAGAAGCTGGCGCCGGTGGTGACCAACAACCAGATCTCCAACGTCTGGGACGAATTCGGCAAGGGGTTCTACGCCTATTACATCTCGGGGCCCTGGAACATCGCCAAGTTCAAGGAACGCCTGCCGGCCGCGCAACAGGGAGACTGGATGACCATGCCGTTGCCGGGACCGAACGGGCCGGGGGCTTCGCTGGCCAACGGCACCAGCTTCGTGATCTTCAGGCAGTCCCCGCGCAAGGACGCGGCCTGGAAACTGATCCACTTCCTGTCCCTTCCCGCGACCCAGGCCAGGTTCCATGCCTTGAGCGGCAACCTGCCGCCGCGGCGCTCGCCGTGGCAGGCGCCGGCGCTGGCCGATGATCCCCACGCCAAGGCATTCCGTGAGCAGCTCGAACGCGC
>SEHC01000445.1 GCA_004173415.1 Lysobacteraceae bacterium | reverse complement strand
CGCGGGATCACCACGCTGCTGGCCTATACCGACAAGCCGGTCCGCGGCCAGAACGCCACCATCGTCGGGGTCAGCAACCACGTCGGCCGGCCGATGGCGCTGGAACTGCTGATCGCCGGATGCACGGTCACCAGCTGCCACAAGTTCACCCCGGTCGGGGTCCTGCAGGAGCGGGTCGGCGACGCCGACATCCTGGTCGTGGCCGCCGGCATCCCCGGCCTGATCCCGGGCGAGTGGGTCAAGCCCGGGGCGGTGGTCATCGACGTGGGCATCAACCGGCTGGAAGACGGCAGCCTGGTGGGCGACGTGGGTTTCGAGGCCGCCGCCCGCCGGGCCAGCTGGATCACCCCGGTACCCGGCGGGGTCGGGCCTATGACCGTGGCGACCCTGATGCAGAACACGCTGGAAGCGGCCGAAGCTGCGGCCTGAACCGCGGTGGTGGGCCGTCCTGATGAGGGTGGTTGGCCGGGAAGCGCCCGCAAGTCATGCCCCCGGCGCGCTGCGGCGCGTTTGACCCTGCGCTAGGCGCGCGGCGCCGCGGCGCGTTACAATTACGCGCTTCCCCACCAAACGGGTACGCCGATGCTCCGCATCCAGGCTGAAGCTCTCACCTACGACGATGTCTCCCTCGTCCCCGCGCATTCCCTCGTCCTGCCCAAGGATGTCGATCTCGGCACGCGCCTGACCCGCGACCTGCGGCTGAAGCTGCCGATCGTCTCTGCCGCCATGGACACCGTCACCGAAGCGCGCCTGGCCATCGCCATGGCCCAGCTGGGCGGCATCGGCATCCTGCACAAGAACATGACCGTCGAACAGCAGGCCACCGAAGTGGCCAGGGTCAAGAAGTTCGAGGCCGGCGTGATCAAGGACCCGTTCACCGTCGGTCCCGAGACCACCATCGGCGACGTGCTGGCCCTGACCCGCGCGCGCAACATCTCCGGTGTGCCGGTGGTCGACGGCGGCCAGTTGCTGGGTATCGTCACCAGCCGCGACATGCGCTTCGAAACCAAGCTGGACGACCCGGTCCGCCACATCATGACCAAGAAGGATCGCCTGATCACCGTGCGCGAAGGCGCCAGCGACGGCGAAGTGCTGCAGTTGCTGCACAAGAACCGCATCGAGAAGATCCTGGTGGTCAACGACGATTTCGAGCTGCGCGGCCTGATCACGGTCAAGGACATCCAGAAGAAGACCGACAACCCCAACGCGGCCAAGGACAGCGCGACGCGCCTGCTGGTCGGCGCCGCGCTGGGCGTGGGTGGCGACACCGAGCAACGCGTCGAGGCACTGGTCGCCGCCGGCGTGGACGTGGTGATCGTCGACACCGCGCACGGCCACTCGCAGGGCGTGCTGGATCGCGTGGCCTGGATCAAGAAGCGCTTCCCGCAGCTGCAGGTGATCGGCGGCAACATCGTCACCGGCGACGCGGCGCTGGCGCTGATGGATGCCGGCGCCGATGCGGTGAAAGTGGGCGTCGGTCCGGGTTCAATCTGCACCACGCGCATGGTCGCCGGGGTGGGCGTGCCGCAGATCACCGCGGTGAGCATGGTCGCCGAGGCGCTGCAGGACCGCATTCCGCTGATCGCCGATGGCGGCATCCGCTATTCTGGCGACATCGGCAAGGCGATCGTCGCCGGTGCCTCCACGGTGATGATCGGCGGCTTGTTCGCCGGCACCGAGGAAGCGCCGGGAGAAATCGAACTGTTCCAGGGCCGCAGCTACAAGAGCTATCGCGGCATGGGCAGCCTGGGCGCGATGGAGAAGGGCAGCAAGGACCGTTATTTCCAGGACTCCAGCGACGCTGACAAGCTGGTGCCGGAAGGCATCGAGGGCCGCGTTCCCTATCGGGGCCCGGTCGGCAACATCATCCACCAGCTGATCGGCGGCCTGCGCGCGACCATGGGTTACGTGGGCTGCGCGACCATCGACGACATGCAGAAGAAGCCGAGCTTCGTCACCATCACCGGTGCCGGGCAGCGCGAGAGCCATGTGCATGGCACTGCCGCGCGGCCTGACGAACGCCCGAGCGCTATGCGCGAGGGCCGGGGGCGCGACCATCGCGCAAGTCATCGCACTGCATGTGACGCACATTCCTGGAACAGTTTCCGATGACCAGTATCCACACCGACAACATCCACACCGACAACATCCATACCGACAAGATCCTGATCCTCGACTTCGGCGCGCAGTACACGCAGCTGATCGCCCGCCGCATCCGCGAGATCGGCGTGTACTGCGAGATCTGGGCCTGGGACCACGACCCGGCCGAGATCGCCGCCTACGGGGCCAAGGGCATCATCCTGTCGGGTGGCCCGGAATCGACCACCGAGCACGGCGCTCCCGCCGCGCCGCAGCAGGTGTTCGACTCGGGCCTGCCGATCCTGGGCATCTGTTACGGCATGCAGACCCTGGCCGCGCAGCTGGGTGGGGCCACCGAGGCCGCCGATGCGCGTGAGTTCGGCCATGCCGAAGTCGAGGTGATCGTCGCGGACAGGCTGTTCGGCGGGCTCACCGACCACGCAGGCGGCAAGCCGCGGCTGGACGTGTGGATGAGCCACGGCGACCACGTGTCGAAGGCGCCGCCCGGTTTCACCGTCACCGCGGTCACCGACCGCATCCCGGTGGCGGCGATGTCGAACGAGGACAAGCGCTGGTACGGCGTCCAGTTCCATCCGGAGGTGACCCACACCTTGCAGGGGCAGGCGCTGCTGCGCCGCTTCGTGGTCGAGATCTGCGGCTGCAAGACCCTGTGGACGGCGGCCAACATCATCGACGACCAGATCGCGCGCGTTCGCGAACAGGTCGGTTCGGACGAGGT
>SEHC01000444.1 GCA_004173415.1 Lysobacteraceae bacterium | reverse complement strand
GTGGCCGCGGTCAACCGGTCCACGCGCTGCCAGAGCGGCCCTTCGCCGGGCAGCGCGGCGTCCAGCCTGTCGATGACCGGATCGTAGCTGGCCAGTGGCTTGAGTTGCGGGCGCAACGCATACAGGCCTTCGGCCTCGCTCTCGAAATCCAGCGATTCGCCGGCGATCATCGCCATGCGCGTGCGCGCGGACACCAGTTGCGCCGACAGCAGTCGCTTGCGGCGCAGCTCCAACGGCTGCAAGCCGGTTTCGTCGACCCGCCGCAACTGCTCCAGCAAGGCCTCGGCCGCCTGCCGCAATTCGGCAAGCGGCCGCGGCGCGCGCTTGGCCTGTTCGGCCCAGGCGTCGGGGCCGTAGTAGGCATCGACGTAGCCGGCCTCGCGTTCTCCGATCTCAAGGCTCAGGTGCACGTAGGCCTCGGCGACGGGGTCGAGCCGCGCGCGCGCGGCGTCGCTACCCGGCACGACGAGGGCCGCCTGGGCAGTGGTGCAGATCATCATCAGGGTGGCGAGCAGCAGGCGCATCGGGGTCTCCGGTTGTTTCCAGGGCGTCGCGCCGGCCGCTGCCGGGGCAGGGGTAGTGTCCGCGCATCCGGTCAGGCCCGGGGCGGGCTCTGCCCGAACAGGTGCCTGCGCTCCTCCTCGCTCAATGGCTGGCCGGCGCGCGGGTTGACCTTGTCCTTCCATGCGTAGGCGCGTGCGGTGGCCGGGCGCGCGGCGATGGCGTGGTGCCAGCGCTTCAGGTGGGGGAAGGCGGAGAAATCCGCCGGCAGCTTGTCGTAGGCGCCGATCCAGGGATAGCTGGCCATGTCGGCGATGCTGAAGTGCTCGCCGGCCAGGAATTCGTTGCGCGCCAGGCGCTTGTCCATCACTCCGTGCAGGCGCGTGACTTCATTGCCGTAGCGGTCGATGGCGTAGCCGATCGGCTCGGGTGCATAGACATTGAAGTGGCCCATCTGCCCGCTCATCGGCCCCAGCCCGCCCATCTGCCAGTAAAGCCATTCCAGGGTGGCCACGCGTCCGCGCAGGTCCGATGGCAGGAACAGGCCGGTCTTCTCGGCCAGGTACTGGAGGATGGCGCCGGATTCGAACACGCTGACCGGCGCACCGCCGTCGGCGGGTGCGTGGTCGACGATCGCCGGCATCTTGTTGTTGGGGGAAATGGCCAGGAAGGCCGGCTCGAACTGGCTGCCGGCGCCGATGTCCACCGGCTTGATCGCGTACTCCAGCGCATGGCCGGCGTCGACCAGTTCCTCCAGCAGCAGGGTGATCTTGTGCCCGTTGGGCGTGGGCCAGTAGTACAGGTCGATCATGGCGGGTGCTCGCTCGCGGCGTTGGGGGACGAGTTTAGCCCCGTCGCCGCGCTTGGCAGCGTCGGCATGGGCCGTTACTCTGCCGCCTCCCGCAACGCAGCATTCCGGAATCCCATGCCCCCCCAGAATCCGTCCCGCCTCGGCCCGCTCCCGTCCCTGATCTTCGCCTCGCGCTGGTTGCAGCTGCCGCTGTACCTGGGCCTGATCGTGGCCCAGGCCGTGTATGTCTGGCAGTTCGGCGTGGAGCTGGTCCACCTGGTCAGCGAAGTGTTCTTCAACGGCGGCGCGGCCGAACAGGCGGCCGAGCTGGCCGAGGGCGGCCCGACGGCCGAGGTGGCGATCATGCTGATCGTGCTCGGCCTGATCGACGTGGTCATGATCTCCAACCTGCTGATGATGGTCATCGTCGGCGGCTATGAAACCTTCGTCTCCCGCCTGCGCCTGGAAGGCCACCCGGACCAGCCCGAGTGGCTGAGCCACGTCAACGCCAGCATGCTGAAGGTCAAGCTGGCCATGGCGATCATCGGCATCTCCTCGATCCACCTGCTGAAGACCTTCATCGAGATCGGCGACCTCGGCGCGCCGGGCAGCAAGTTCACCGCCGACGGCGTGCTCTGGCAGACCATCATCCACTGCGTGTTCATCCTTTCGGCCATCGGCATCGCCTATACCGACCGGTTGATGACCCACGTCAGCAGCAAGCCCAAGGCGGCGCACTGACGGCGTCTTGCGGGCGAAACGCGGGAACCGCGCGCAACCCCGTAAAATAGCCGGATGGATGTTTCCCACCTGCTCGACGGACTGAATCCGGCGCAACGCGAAGCGGTTTCCGCCGCCCCCGGCCACTACCTGGTGCTGGCCGGCGC
>SEHC01000443.1 GCA_004173415.1 Lysobacteraceae bacterium | reverse complement strand
CCGCACCGGCGTCGCAACCAACGGAGCTCCATCATGCTGCACTACGCCGTCGTCTTCCTCGTCATCGCCATCATCGCCGCCGTGCTCGGCTTCAGCGGCGTCGCCGGCGCCGCCACCAACATCGCCTGGATCCTGTTCGTGGTGTTCCTGATCCTGGCGGTGGTGTCGTTCCTGCGCAAGAAAGTCTGACCGCAGCAGTGATACCCGCGACGGCCGGCGCTCGCCGCCGGCCGTCGTGCGCAAGGCCACGCGGTTAGAATGCCGGCATGGCCCAATCTCCCCTCGATTCGCTCAAGCCCCTGGCTGGCCGCGCGCTGGAAAGCGCCCTCAATCGTGCCCTCGCGCTGGATCCAGGCACGCGCGACGCGCTCAAGCCGCTGGAGGGACGCAAGGTGGCGCTCACCCTGGACACTCCGGCGCTGGCGCTGCAGGTCAGCGTGTCCGGCCAGCGCCTGCAGGTGGGTCCGGTGGATGCGGCGCAGGAGCCGGACCTGGCCGTGCGCAGCACCCTCGCCGGCCTGCTCGGCCAGTTGCCGTTCCTGCGCAAGGAACAGGCAGTGCCGGTAGGGCGCGTGCGCGTTGCCGGCGACGCCGAACTCGCGCGCCGCCTGCAGGCACTGGCCGAACGCTTCGATCCCGACTGGCAGCAGCCGTTCGTGGCCGTATTCGGCGAAATCATCGGCGTGCAGGTGGCCAGCGCCGCGCGCGGCGCCCTGCGCGGGATCCGCGGCGTCGGCGGCAACCTGGCGCGCAACGCCGCCGAGTTCGTCACCGAGGAGTCGCGCGACGTGGTCGGTCGCGCCGAACTCAACGCCTTCCATGACGACGTCGATGCATTGCGCGACGACGTGGAGCGCCTGCAGGCCAAGGTCGAACGCCTGCGCGGGTCGCGCGCATGAGGGCCGCGCTGCGGGCCAGCAAGATCGGCCGGGTGTTGCTGCGCTATCGCCTGGACGACCTGCTGGACGACACGCCCGCCGAGCGCTGGCTGAAACTGGCGCGCCCGTTCGTGCCCCGCGCCTCGGCGGCGATCGCCGCGCAATCGCGCGGCGCGCGCCTGCGCCTGGCGCTGCAGGAACTGGGGCCGATCTTCGTCAAGTTCGGCCAGATCCTGTCCACCCGGCGCGACCTGGTGCCGCCGGACGTGGCCGACGAGTTGGCCCAGCTGCAGGACCGGGTCAAGCCGTTCGATGGCGAAACCGCGCGCCTGCTGGTCGAGCAGGCGCTGGGCCAGCCGGTCAGCCAGGCCTTCGAGGCCTTCGACACGACGCCGCTGGCCTCGGCCTCCATCGCCCAGGTCCATGCCGCGATCCTGCCGGGAGGGCGCGAGGTGGTGGTCAAGGTCCTGCGCCCGCAGATCGAGCGGCAGATCGCCGCCGACATTTCCCTGCTGGCCTCGGTGGCCGCACTGGTCGACCGCGCCCATCCACGCGCCGACAAGATCAGGCCGCGCGAGATAGTCGCCGAGATCGAATCGACCCTGGCCGCCGAGCTGGACCTGCAGCGCGAGGGCGGCAACGCCAGCGTGGTCCGGCGCATGTGGCTGGATTCGGACGACCTGTACGTGCCCGAGGTCATCTGGAGCCACACCGCCGAACGCGCGCTGACCCTGGAACGCGTGCGCGGCATCCCGTCCGACGACATCGCCGCGCTGGATGCGGCCGGCATCGACCGCAAGGCGCTGGCGGCCAAGGGCGTGCGCGTGTTCTACACCCAGGTCTTCCGCGACAACTTCTTCCACGCCGACGCGCACGCCGGCAACATCTGGGTCGACAGCGACCCTGCGCGCAAGGCCAACCCGCGCTTCATCGCCCTGGACTTCGGCATCATCGGCCAGCTCTCCGACCAGGACCAGTACTACCTGGCCGAGAACTTCATGGCCATCTTCAACAAGGACTACCGGCGCATCGCCGAACTGCACGTCGAGGCCGGCTGGATGCCGGCCACGGTGCGCATCGACGAACTGGAAGCGGCGGCGCGCTCGGTGTGCGAACCGTATTTCACCCGGCCGCTGTCGGAGATCTCGCTGGCCGAGGTCCTGCTGAAGCTGTTCCGCACCGCGCAGAAGTACGAGCTGACCCTGCAGCCGCAGTTGATCCTGCTGCAGAAGACCTTGTTGAACATCGAGGGCGTAGGCCGCCAGCTGGATCCGCAGCTGGACATCTGGGCGGTGGCCAAGCCGGTG
>SEHC01000037.1 GCA_004173415.1 Lysobacteraceae bacterium | reverse complement strand
CAGGAGTCGTATATGAGCCAGCGTCGCGTCGTCGTCACCGGCATGGGCATGATCTCCCCGTTGGGCAACGACCTGTCCAGCAGTTGGGACGCAATCGTCAACGGCAGGTCGGGACTGGGACCGATCACGTCCTTCGATGCTTCCCAGTTCACCACGCGCATTGCCGGCGAGATCCGCGATTTCGACCCCAGCGCCTACATGTCGCCCAAGGACGTGAAGAAGATGGATGCGTTCATCCATTACGGCATCGCGGCCTCGTTGATGGCGATGGACGATTCCGGCCTTGAGGTCGCCGAACAGAATGCGGAGCGCATCGGCGCGATCATCGGCGCTGGCATCGGCGGCATCCTCGGCATCGAGGAGCAGACCGCCAGGTACCTCGAGGGCGGCCCGCGCAAGATCTCGCCGTTCTATATCCCCAGCACGATCATCAACATGCTGCCCGGCCAGCTGAGCATCATGAAGGGCATCAAGGGGCCGAGCTTCTCCGCGGTTTCGGCCTGCGCGACTTCCAACCATTCGATCGGCATGGCCATGCGCATGATCCAGTACGGCGATGCCGACGTGATGTTCGCCGGTGGCGCCGAGCGCGGTTCCTCGCCGACGTCGGTGGGTGGTTTCTGCTCGATGAAGGCGATGTCCACGCGCAACGACGACCCGCAGGCCGCGTCGCGGCCGTGGGACAGGGATCGCGACGGTTTCGTGCTGGGCGATGGCGCGGGCATCCTCGTCATCGAGGAGTACGAACACGCCAAGGCCCGCGGCGCCCGCATCTACTGCGAGCTGGCCGGCTTCGGCGCCAGTTCCGACGCCTACCACATGACCGCGCCGAGCGAGAATGGCGAAGGCCCGGCACGGTGCATGCTGGCGGCGTTGAAGGATGCCGGGCTCAACCCGGACCAGGTGGAATACCTCAACGCGCACGGGACCTCGACGCCGCTGGGCGACCTGGCCGAAACCCTGGCGATGAAACGCGCACTGGGCGACCACGCCTACAAGACCATGGTCAGTTCGACCAAGTCGATGACCGGGCACCTGCTCGGCGCCGCCGGCGGCGTGGAAGCGATCTTCTCGGTGCTGGCGATCGACCGCGGGGTGATCCCGCCGACCATCAACCTGGAGAACCCCGGCGAAGGTTGCGATCTGGACTACGTGCCCAACGTCGCCCGCGAGCAGAAGATCGACGTGGCCATGTCCAATGGCTTCGGCTTCGGCGGGACCAATGGCACCCTGGTGTTCAGGCGGATCTGACCCCGGCAGCTTAGTTCCGTCATCCCGGCCCGGTCCGGGGCCATTGCCCTCGCCGGCGCGTTGCCGGCCGCGGGCCGATGCAATCCCTTCGGCTCCGGCGCAGGCCCGGGCGGCGGACCCCATGATCCAGACCCGAGCGCTCCCTCCCGATACCGACCTGCTGGCGCTGCACCGGCTGGCGCCGGCGCGTTACCCGTTACTGCTCGAGTCGGTGGCTTCCGGCACCGCCCAGGGACGCTGGGACCTGTTGCTGGCCAGCGACGGCAGCGGACTGCGGCTCGATGCGCACGGACAGACCCGGACGCTGGACGGCACGGAAGTGACAGGTGGCTTCCTGGACGCGCTGGATGGGCAGTGGCGGGCAGCGCGGGTGGCGCGCGAGGAGCCACGATGGCCGTTCCGTGGAGGCTGGGCGCTGCTTCTCAATTACGAGCTGGCCGCGCAGGTCGAACCGGTGCTGTCGCTGCCGAGCGGCGATCCGGCGATCCCGGTGGCCCTGGCCCTGCGTTGCCCGGCAGCCGTGTTGCGCGACCGCAACAGCGGCGAGTGCGTGATGCTGGCCGAGCCGGGCGCCGGGCAGTTGCTAGATCAGATTTCCGGCGACGCGATGGAGGCGCATCGCGGTGCCGGATTGCCGGCCTGGCGCAAGCCGGACGAGATCGTCGAGGACGATCCGCAAGCCTTCATTGCCGGGGTCCAGCGCATCCTCGAATATCTGGCCGCCGGCGACATCTTCCAGGCCAACCTTTCGCGCGCATGGCGCGCCAGGTTCGCGCGCGCGCTGGAGCCGGGTGAGCTATACGCGCGCCTGCGCGTCTCCAATCCGGCTCCGTTCGCGGGGTTGTTCGCGGCCGGCGACTGGGCGGTGGCCAGCTCTTCACCCGAGCGCCTGGTCTCGGTCCGCGGCGAGCTGGTCGAAACCCGCCCCATCGCCGGCACCCGGCCGCGTTTCCAGGGGGATGACGACGCGCAGCGCATCCGCGAACTGGTCGGCCACCCGAAGGAGCGCGCCGAGCACGTGATGCTGATCGATCTCGAGCGCAACGACCTGGGCCGGGTCTGCGAGCCGGGCAGCGTCCAGGTCGACGAGCTGATGAGCGTGGAAAGCTACGCCCACGTGCACCACATCGTCAGCAACGTGCGCGGCCGGCTCCGCGCCGAGGCCACGCCCGGGGACGTGATCCGCGCCACCTTCCCCGGCGGCACCATCACCGGCTGCCCCAAGGTGCGTTGCATGCAGATCATCGCCGAACTCGAAGGAAGGGCGCGCGGCGCCTACACCGGCGCCTTCGGCTGGCTGAACCGCGACGGCGACCTCGACCTGAACATCCTGATCCGAAGCGCCGAGATTCTCCCGGCCTCGGGGGCCGGTACCCAGGTCGTGTTCCGCACCGGCGCCGGGATCGTGGCCGATTCGGTGCCCCAGCGCGAACTGGACGAGACCCGGGCCAAGGCGCTGGGCCTGCTGAAGGCGCTGTCCGGCTAGTGATGCGCCGGATGGCCCACGGTGCGAGGGCACGGGGCCTCGGCGGCAAGGTATCCTGCACGACGCATGCAGACGCAGACTTCGAGGAAAAACGTGGCCCCAGTAGCCAAGCGCGGTTGCCGCACATTGTTCATCGCCACCCTTGTGTTGCTGGCGATCGCCGCGGCCGCCACGGCCTGGCTGTGGCAGGGGCACGCCAGCTTCGGCGACCGGCCGATCACCGGACTACGGACCGGTGACAGCGTCGTGGTCGCTTCGGGCGACTCCTTCCCCGGCGTGCTGCGCAAGTTGCGCGCCCAGGGCGTCGACCAGGGACGGGACCTGCAGTGGCGCGTGTTGGCCCGGCAGCTGGACGTGGCCGCAAAGCTGAAGGTGGGGGAGTACGCGCTGGAACCCGGCGTCACCCCGCGTCAGTTGTTGCTGAACATGCGCAATGGCAAGGTCATCAATTACCGCTTCACCCTGGTCGAGGGCTGGAACATCCGCCAGTTGCGGGCCGCGCTGGAGCGGGCCACGCCATTGCGGCATGAAACCACGCAACTGGACGATGCCGCGCTGATGGCCCGTCTGGGCCATCCCGGCCAGCATCCGGAAGGCCGTTTCCTGCCGGAGACCTACGTCTATTCGCGCGGCGACAGCGACGTGGACGTGCTGTCCCGTGCCCACCAGGCCATGCAGAAGGCGCTGCAACAGGCCTGGGCCTCGCGTGCGCCCGGAGTGCCGCTGAAGTCGGCCGACGAAGCGCTGATCCTGGCCTCGATCATCGAAAAGGAAACCGGCGTGGCCGCCGAGCGCCCGCAGATCGCCGGGGTCTTCGCCCGCCGCCTGCGACTGGGCATGAAGCTGCAGACCGACCCCACCGTGATCTACGGCATCGGCAGCGCCTATGACGGCAACATACGCCGCCGCGACCTGCTCACCGACACGCCCTACAACACCTATACCCGCGTCGGGCTGACCCCGACCCCGATCGCGATGCCCGGCGTGGATGCGTTGCGCGCGGCGGTCAATCCTGCTGCCGGCGACGCCTTGTTCTTCGTCGCCCTGGGCGATGGCAGCGGCCGACATGTGTTCTCGGCCAGCCTCGGCGAGCACAACGCCGCGGTGGCCCGTTACCTGCAGCAACTGCGCCGCCCACCG
Organism: Lysobacteraceae bacterium; assembly: GCA_004173415.1. Lineage (GTDB taxonomy): Bacteria > Pseudomonadota > Gammaproteobacteria > Xanthomonadales > Xanthomonadaceae > Pseudoxanthomonas_A. Next base: position 6,171 of record SEHC01000037.1, on the reverse strand, counting down.
TTGCCCGAAGAAGAGCCGCTGCAATGAGCGAGGCGCTTCTGCGGCACCCGCGCCTGCTCACCCTCGAGGGTGGCGAAGGAGCCGGCAAGACCAGCGCGATGGTGGCGATACGCGAGCTGCTGCTGGCGCGCGGCCACGAAGTGGTGATGACGCGCGAGCCTGGCGGCACGCCGTTGGCCGAACAGATCCGCGGATTGCTGCTGGCGCCCGGGGGCGAGGCGCTGGCGCCGGAGACCGAACTGCTGCTGATGTTCGCTTCGCGCGCCCAGCACGTGCGCACGGTGATCCGGCCGGCCTTGCAGCGCGGCGCGTTCGTGGTCAGCGACCGCTTCACCGATTCCAGCTACGCCTACCAGGCCGACGGCCGTGGGCTGGACCGCGCGCTGGTCGAAGAGCTGGAACGCAAGGTGGTCGGGATCAAGCCCGGCCTTACCCTGCTGCTGGACCTGGACGTGCGCGAGGGACGTGCGCGTGCCAGTGGCCGCGACCTGTGGCCGGACCGCATCGAGAGCGAGCAGGACGATTTCTTCGAACGGGTGCGCGAGGGTTTCCGCAAGCGCGCGCTGGCCGAGCCCGGCCGCTTCCGGGTGATCGATGCGGCCCAGCCGGCGTCGGCGGTGGGCGATGCGGTGGCCGCCGCGGTGTCGGCGTGGCTGGAGCAGGCGACTTGAGTGCGGTGTTCTCCCCCTGGCAGCAGCGCGCCTACGCACACGCGGTGGCGGCCCTGGAAGCCGGCCGCCTGGGCCATGGCCTGCTGATCTGCGGACCGGCGGGGCTGGGCAAGCGCGCGGTGGCCGAACGCCTGGCCCAGTACCTGCTGTGCACCAATAAGGCCGGACAGGAACCCTGTGGCTCATGCCGCGGTTGCGTCCTGTATCTGTCGCGCTCGCAGCGCGAAAACCTGGAATTGCGGCCGGACAAGTCGCTGGCCCATCCCGAGGGCCATCCGGCGCACCCGGACGTGGTCTTCATCGGCCATGCCTGGCGCATGACCCCTTCGCCAGCACGGCAACTGACCCAGATCGTGGTCGACCAGGTGCGGGTGCTCTCCGAACGCCTGTCCAAGACCCCGCAGTACGGCGCGGCGCTGGTGGCGATCATCGACCCGGCCGAAGCGCTCAACGAGAACGCCAGCAACGCGCTGCTGAAGACGCTGGAGGAACCGGTCCCCGGACGCTACCTGTGGCTGATCAGCGCGCAGCCGGCGCACCTGCCCGCGACCATCCGCAGCCGTTGCCAGCGCCTGGAATTCAAGCTGCCGCCAGGCGAGGAATCCCTGGCCTGGCTGCGCGGTCGCGGCCATTCCTCCAAGGAGGCTGAAGAGGCCCTGGCAGCGGCGCGCGGCCACCCGGGCCTGGCCGATGACTGGCTGGCCCACGGCGGGATGGCCCTGCGCAAGTCGGTGGCCAGCGACCTGGAGCGGCTGGAGCGTGGCGAGATCGCGGTGATAGAGACGGCGCAGCGCTGGTGCGCCGACGAGCATGCCGGGTTGCGACTCAGCCATGCCGCCGACCTCGTGCTGGCCCAGGCCGGGACGACCGGCTTGACCGATCCGGCGCGATTGCACAAGCTGGCCACGTGGTTCGATGCCGCCAACCGCACCCGCGACCTGTTGCGCACGACGGTTCGTGGTGACCTGGCGATGGTGGATTTACTTTTGGCCTGGCGCGGCGCCGACCGTGGCAGGGCCAGCAAAGGAGGACGGGCATGAATGCAGTGGCAGGCGGCGGGCGGCAGGGCATCCTGTCACTGGCGGTCAAGGACAAGGCGACGCTCTACAGCGCCTACATCCCGTATGTGAAGAGCGGCGGTATCTTCGTCCCCACCGCCAAGCGCTACTTCCTCGGCGACGAGGTGTTCGTGCTGCTGACGCTGCCCGATTCCAGCGAGCGCCTGCCGGTCGCCGGCAAGGTCATCTGGGTCACCCCGGTAGGCGCCCAGGGCGCACGCACCGCCGGCATCGGCGTGCAGTTTCCCGACAGCAGCGAAGGCGAAGCGGTGAAAAGCAAGATCGAGACCTTGCTCGCCGGCACGCTCAACGCGGACAAGCCGACCAGCACCATGTGAAGGGCAGGCGTGCAGGCGACCGGATTCGAAGCCCGGCCACAGCCGGGCTTCGTGCTTGTGGCCGGACCGTAAGCGCTACAGCCCCTTGAACAGGTTTCCCAGCAACAGCGTCACCAGTCCGGCGCACAGGATCCAGAACGCATGCCCGGCCAGCGCCGGGATGTAGCCGAGCCTGCTGGCAACGCCGATGCCGCCGAGCAGCAGGGAAAGGAAGAACATGCCCGCGGTCGGGGCGCTGAGGTTGAACATGCTTGGGTTCCGGGGTAGGCAAGTGGGGCCGTTGGCGCAGGTGCGCCATCGGCTCATGGAGCGAAGGGTCAGACGGTGGGCTCGCGCAGGGTCGGCGCATCCCAGCCCGCCCGCGGCGCGAAACGGTCGCCGTAACGTCCCTGCAACACTTTCAGCTTCTCGACCAGGACGTCGGCGCCGGCTGCCTTGATGTATTCGATCGGGCCGCCACGGAACGGGGCGAAGCCGGTGCCGAAGATCACGCCGGCATCCAGCAGGTCCGAGTCGCTGACCACCCCATCGTGCAGGCAGGCGACGGCTTCGTTGAGCAGCGGCAACACCAGGCGGTCCTCCAGGTCCGAAGGCATCTGGTAGTCCTTGGGCACCTCCGGTTTCACCGCTTTGCCGTTTTCCCATTTGTACAGGCCCTGTCCGTCCTTCTTGCCGCGCTTGCCCGCCTCGGGCGGCGCCGACAGGGCGGCCGGGATGGGCAGGCCCAGGAACGGCGCCAGCTCCCTGCCCACGCCCGACGCGACATCCAGGCCGACCGTATCGATCAACTCGATCGGTCCCATCGGCATGCCAAACTTCACCGCGGCCTTGTCTATCACCGGGCCCGGGATGCCCTCGGCGTACGCGGTCACCGCTTCGAGCATGTAGGGGAACAGGACGCGATTGACCAGGAAGCCGGGGGTGCCGGCGACCGGCACCGCCAGCTTGTCGATGGCCTTGCAGAACGCAGCCAGTCGCTTTTCCGTTTCCGGGGCCATCGCATCGTGGCGGATGATCTCGACCAGCGGCATCTGCGCGACCGGGTTGAAGTAGTGCAGGCCGGCGAACTGGGCCGGGCGCTGGATGTGCTCGCGAAGTTCGGTCAGCGGGATGGAGGACGTGTTGGTGGTCAGCAGCGCGTCGGCTTTCAGTCGCGGCTCGATCGACTGGTACAGGTCGCGCTTGGCATCCGGATTCTCGATGATCGCCTCGATCACCAGGTCGGCATCGGCCACGCCGGCGCCAGCCAGGTCCCCTTTCAGTCGCGCCGCCACTTCCGGACGCTTGCTTTCGTCCTTGACCTTCTTGGCGAACAGTTCCAGGGCGCGGGTCAGGGCCGGATCGATGAAGCGTTGCTCGCGATCCTGCAGGGTCACCTCGAAGCCCTTGTAAGCCGACCAGGCGGCGATATCGCCGCCCATGACGCCGGCGCCGACCACATGCACGCGGCGTATGCCGTGGTCCTTGCCACCCAGGCCCTTGAGCCTTTCCTGCAGGAAGAAGATGCGGATCAGGTTGCGTGCGGTCGGGGTGGCCGCCAGCTTGACCACGCCGCGCCGTTCGGCGTCCAGGCGAGCCTGGATGCCGCTGCCGCCGCTGCGCTTCCAGGTGTCGATCAGCACGTAGGGCGCGGGGTAGTGTTCCTTGCGCGCCTTCCGGCCCACCTGCTTGGCCATCTGCGGCGCCAAGAGCTGGCGCGCTGCCCAGGTATTGCTGGCCCAGCCGAGCAGGCGTTGCTTGAGCGGGCGCTGCGAGCCTTTCTGGAGCAGGGCGATGGCGGCGTCCAGTAACAGCGCCGGTTCGGCGACCTTGTCGACCAGGCCCATGGCACGCGCGGCCTGGGCCGAAACGGTGCGCCCGGTAAGCATCAGGTCCATCGCCGCCGGGGCGCCGACCAGGCGCGGCAGCCGCGCGCTGCCGCCCCAGCCCGGGAAGATTCCCAGCATCACCTCGGGCAAGCCGATCCGGGTGGAGCGGTCGCTGGAGGCGGCGCGGTAACGGCACGCCAGGGAGATTTCGGTGCCGCCACCCATGCAGTGGCCATGGATCGCCGCCACGGTGGGGCAGGGAAGCTCGGCGAGTTTCTGGAACACCGATTGTCCGCGGCGGATGGCGTCGTTGACCGTACCCCTGCGGTCGAACTCCTGGAACTCCTTCAGGTCCGCACCGGCGATGAAGCCCGCCGGCTTTGCGGAACGGATAACCACGCCCTTGGGCGGGTCGATGGCGATGCGTTCGATCAGGTCCCCCAGTTCGATCAGCACGTCCTGCGACAGCGCGTTGACCGGCGCGCCCTGGCGGTCAAGGCTGAGCACGATGATGCCGTCCTCGCGTGTCTCAGTCTGCCAATGACTGAATCGGAGCCCATCGAAGCTAGCTGCCATGGTCGAACCATCCGTTTGCGTATGGGTAAGGCGACTATCATCCCGAGGTTGTTTAACCCGAGTCAAATCCCCATTACTTCAAGGAGATTGGCGCAGGCACGGCAGGTCCGGATGATTCAGGCTAAATCCTTGATGACGAAGCGGTTCAGGCGCGCCTCTGAACTTTTCCCCGCATTGGCGGTCACAGTGCTCGGTCATCAGCCGAGCCGACAGGAGTGCGGCCCGGCATGGCCGATGTGATTACCCAAACCGAAACGACTGCTTCTGCCCCGCAGGAGTTGGATTTCGAACTGGTCAGGCGGGTCCAGCGTGGCGACAGCGCGGCATTCGATCTCCTGGTGCGCAAGTACCAGCATCGGATCATCGCCCTGATCGGACGCTACATCCACGACTGGAGCGAGTGCCAGGACGTAGCCCAGGACACCTTCATGCGTGCCTATCGCGCGATGGGGAATTTCCGCGGCGACTCCCAGTTCTACACATGGTTGCACCGGATAGCAGTGAATACAGCCAAGAACCATCTCGTCGCCCATAACCGCCGACCGCCGACCGATGACGTCGACGTCAGCGATGCCGAGCATTACGACTCCGGCAGCCGGCTGCGTGACACCGACACCCCGGAGCGCGAGTTGATGCGCCAGGAACTCGAGCGCACGGTGATGAAGGCGGTGGACGCATTGCCGGAGGAGTTGCGCAACGCCATCACCCTGCGCGAGGTGGAAGGCATGAGTTACGAGGAGATCGCGCAGAAGATGGATTGCCCCATCGGCACGGTGCGCTCGCGCATCTTCCGTGCCCGCGAGGCGATCGATGCTGAACTTCGACCGCTGGTCGATACCCAGAGCGCCACCCGGGAGCGTGCCCGCACATGACTACCGATAAGATCGACAACCATTATTTCCAGCAGCTTTCCGCGCTGATGGACGGCGACCTGCCGCCAGACCAGGCCCGCTTCCTGTTGCGCCGCATGGGCCACGACAGCGATTTGACCGGGTGTTGGGAGCGCTGGCAGCTGTGCGGGGATGTGTTGCGCGGCCGGGCCGAAGCTCCAGCGCCGGCCGGTTTCGCCGAGCGCATCGCCCAGGCCATCGTGGTCCAGCCTGGCCCGCCTGCCGCCAATGCCCGCGACGGCCACAAGGGGCGGACCCTCGCACGATGGGGCGGCGGTGCGCTGGCCGCGTCGCTGGCCGTCGTGGCCTTGTTCATGGTGCGCCAGCAGGTGCCGGACCCGGCGCCCGATGCAGCCGCGCCAGCGCTGGCGACCCGCACGGTTGAACGGCCAGTGCCGGTGACCTCGGCCAATGCCACTGCCGCGATTGGAGCCGATCCGGTGGTCGTTGCCAGTGTTCCCCGGCGTCAGAACAGTGACCTCCGGCGCAGCGCTACCCGTAGCCAACAGGCGGCCCGCAATGCGGCAGCGGCTCGTGCGCGCCAGGATCGGGCGCTCGCCGTGGCGGTTGCGTCGCCGGCCGCGTATCCGCTTGCAAGCGTGCAGCAACCTGCAGCGTCGGCTTCCGCCGATCCGTTCTCCACGGCCCATCTCGCCGCGCCGGCCGCGCGTCCGTGGCCACGTTCGGTGATGCCGCAGTATTCCACCGGCAGCGGGGCCTTCAATGCGGGCTATTCCACGGACAGCGCGAAGCGCACGTTCTACCCGTTCGATCCTCGCCTGCCCGAAAGCCCGCCGGTCAATCCGCCTGCTGGCACTGCTCGCGAGTAA
>SEHC01000442.1 GCA_004173415.1 Lysobacteraceae bacterium | reverse complement strand
TCGGCGGCCGGGTCGTAGGTGGCGGTGCACAGGTAGGTGAACACCGCGCGTTCGCTCAGGGTCACGAAGCCGTGGGCGTAGCCTTCCGGGATCCAGAAATGGCGCTTGTTCTCCGCGCTCAGCAGCACCGCGGTCCACTTGCCGAAGGTCGGCGAGCCGCGGCGGATGTCCACCGCCACGTCCCAGACCTCGCCTTCGACCACCGACACGTACTTGCCCTGCGGATTGGGCCACTGGTAGTGCAGGCCGCGCAGCACGCCGCGGCTGGAGGAGGACACGTTGCCCTGGACGAAGCGCGGGTTGAGGCCCAGCGGCGCCAGCTTGTCGTGGTTGAAGGACTCGTAGAAGAAGCCGCGGTCGTCGCCGAACACCTGCGGTTCGAACAGCAGGCAGTCCGGCAGGTCGGTCTGGATCAGCTTCATGCCACGTACCCCCGGTCGATCAGGCCCAGCAGGTACTGGCCGTAGCCGTTCTTGACCAGCGGGGCGGCCAGCGCGCGCAGTTCGTCGTCGTCGATCCAGCCATTGCCGTGCGCGATCTCTTCCGGGCAGCAGACCCGCAGGCCCTGCCGCGCCTCGATGGTCTCGATGTAGTTGGAAGCTTCCAGCAGCGACTGGTGGGTGCCGGTGTCCAGCCAGGCGTAGCCGCGGCCCAGGCGTTCCAGGTGCAAGGACCCTTCTTCCAGGTACAGCTTGTTGAGGTCGGTGATCTCCAGCTCGCCGCGCTGCGAGGGCCGGATCTGCGCGGCGAAATCGCTGGCCCGGCCGTCGTAGAAGTACAGCCCGGTGACCGCGTAGTTGGAACGCGGCGAGGCAGGTTTCTCTTCCAGGCCGACGACCTTGCCGTCCTCGTCGAACTCGGCCACGCCGTAGCGCTCCGGATCGCGGACCCAGTAGCCGAACACGGTGGCGCCGTCCTCGCGCTCGCCGGCGCGCTTGAGCATCGCGGTCAGGCCGGGGCCGTGGAAGATGTTGTCGCCCAGGACCAGGCAGCAGGGATGCCCGGCCAGGAACTCGCGCCCGATCAGCAGGGCCTGGGCCAGGCCGTCGGGGCTGGGCTGCACCGCGTACTCGATCTTCATGCCCCACTGCGAGCCATCGCCCAGCAGCTGCTTGAACAGGGCCTGCTCGTGCGGGGTGTTGATGATCAGGACCTCGCGGATCCCGGCCAGCATCAGCACGCTCAGCGGGTAATAGATCATCGGCTTGTCGTAGACCGGCAGCAGCTGCTTGCTGATGGCCTGGGTGATCGGGTACAGGCGGGTGCCCGACCCGCCGGCCAGGATGATGCCGCGGCAACGCGAGCCGGCGGTCATGCCACGCCCCCGATCCGCTCCATCTGGTAGCTGCCGTCGAGCACGCGCTGGACCCAGGGCTGGTTCTGCAGGTACCAGTCCACGGTCCGGGCCATGCCCTGCTCGAAGGTCACCGCCGGCTGCCAGCCCAGTTCGCCCTGCAGCTTGGAGGCGTCGATGGCGTAGCGGCGGTCATGGCCGGGGCGGTCCTTGACGTAGGTGATCAGCGATTCGCGGGCGCGGCCGTCGGCCATCGGCAGGCGCTCGTCGAGCAGCGCGCAGATGGTCTTGACCACGACCAGGTTCTGGCGCTCGGCGTCGCCGCCGACGTTGTAGGTCTCGCCGATGCGGCCGGCTTCCAGGACCCGGCGGATCGCCGCGCAATGGTCGGACACGAACAGCCAGTCGCGCACGTTTAGGCCATCGCCGTAGACCGGCAGCGGTTCGCCGGCCAGGGCCTTGGCGATGACCAGCGGGATGAGCTTCTCGGGGAACTGGTAGGGACCGTAGTTGTTGGAGCAGTTGGTGGTCAGCACCGGCAGGCCGTAGGTGTGGTGGAAGGCGCGGACCAGGTGGTCGGAGGCGGCCTTCGAAGCCGAGTACGGCGAATTGGGCGCGAACGGGGTCTGCTCGGTGAACTTGCCCGTGTCGCCCAGCGATCCGTAGACCTCGTCGGTGGACACGTGCAGGAAGCGGAAGGCCGCCGCGGCGTCGGCCGGCAGCGCCTTCCAGTAGTCGCGGACCTGCTCGAGCAGGCTCAGGGTGCCGACCACGTTGGTCTGCACGAACGCGGCCGGGCCGTCGATGGAGCGGTCGACGTGGCTCTCGGCGGCGAAATTGACCACCGCCTCGGGGCGGTGCTCGGCCAGCAGGCGGGCGACCAGCCCGGCATCGCCGATGTC
>SEHC01000441.1 GCA_004173415.1 Lysobacteraceae bacterium | reverse complement strand
CGCGTTGCACCTGCAGGGGCACGTTGTGCGCTTCGTCCTCGAACATGCCCTGTTCGATCACCAGGAACGGATTGCGGTCCATCGCCCTGCGGTAGCCTTCGATCGCCTCGCGCACCGGGTTGGGGTGGCTGGCGATGAAGAAGCTGGCGAAGTGCAGGTAGTCCGGGTCGAGCATGAACTGGGCGCGGACCCGGTCCCAGTCGGAAAGATCCGCTGGCGCAGGGGTTTCGGCGGCGAGCGCCGACAGCAGGCCGGCGGGAAGCAGGTAAGCGGCGGCCAGTGCCGCTGGCCGAAGCATGAACTCACGCCGGGAGGTGTCCATGGGATGCGCTCGCGCCCGCCGATGCGGGGTATCCCACGGGACAACGGGGTTCGCCCGGAGGGACGGACACCTGTGTGATCGGGAGGCGCGGCTACCTAGGCACGCCGCGCCGGGCCGCCTCAGTCGCCGATGAGTTGCACCGCATCGACCTGCTTGTAGCCGGTCGACACGTTGTTGGCGAAAGTCAGCTTGACCGCCTTCACCTGGTAGGCAGTGGCATCGAAATCGCGTACCACCCAGGTACGCGCGCCGCGCTCGTCCCGCTTTGTGTCGCTCAGGCCGGACCAGACCACGTTGGCCTTGCCTTCGGTGTCGATCAACTCGATCCTGCTGATCGATTCGGCCGCTTCCTCGTCGGCGGTGACCACGCGCACCGCCGTGGCCTTGACCGGCCTGGCGTAGGCCAGTTCGATCCAGTCGAAGCCGATGTCCTGGCTGTTGTTGTTCCAGGCGTTGCCATTCGGGCTGCCCGTCGCCTGCCAGGGCGTATTGGAGCTTTGCGAATCCGCCGGCGCTTCATTGGCATCGCCGAACGAAGAGCTCGCCTTCGCTGAACTGGCCCACTGCCCCCTGGCGTCGTTGAGGTAGCCATCTTCCATGGTCGCGTAATCGAGCCGAGCCTGTTGTTCGTCACGTGCGCGCTGCTCTGCGCTGGGTTCGGCCGTCGGCGCGTCGGCCTGCGGGGCGCCGGGCGCAGGGGTCTGCGTGGCGGTCGCGGCGCCTGCGGTGTCGGCCGCGCTATCCCGGTTTTCCTTGTTGCAGCCGGCCAGTGCCAGTGCGAGGGCGACCGGCAGGGCGATTGCTCCGTACTTCATGCATGAACTCCATTTTCTGTGGGGAAAGGGGATCCCGGCCCTGCGGCCGGGACAGCCGGCGCGGGCCAGTGATTGAAAGCGGGGCGACCGGCTCAGGTCAACGCGATCGACTTGTGCTTGCGCTCGGCCAGGCGCTTTTCCAGGTAATGGATGTTCTGCCCGCCGGCCTGGAAGCCGGTATCGCGCATGATCGTCTGCTGCAGCGGGATGTTGGTCTTGATCCCGTCCACGACCATCTCGCTCAGGGCCACGCGCATGCGTGCGATGGCCGTGTCGCGATCGGGGCCGTGCACGATCAGCTTGCCGATCATCGAGTCATAGTTCGGCGGCACCCGGTAGCCGGTGTAGATGTGGGTGTCCACGCGCACGCCGGGGCCGCCCGGCGGGTAGAAGCCGGTGATCAGGCCCGGGCTGGGCGCGAACGTGTCCGGGTCCTCGGCATTGATGCGGCATTCGATGGCATGGCCGCGCAGCACGATGTCCGACTGCCTGATCGACAGTTTCTCGCCGCCGGCGATGCGCAGTTGCTCGCAGACCAGGTCGATGCCGGTGATGCGCTCGGTGACCGGGTGCTCGACCTGGATGCGGGTGTTCATCTCGATGAAGTAGAAGCGGCCGTTCTCGAAGAGGAACTCGAAGGTGCCGGCGCCGCGATAGCCGATGCGCAGGCAGGCGTCCACGCAGACCTTGCCGATCTCGTTGCGCTGTTCCTCGCTGATGCCGGGTGCCGGCGCTTCCTCGACCACCTTCTGGTGGCGGCGCTGCATCGAGCAGTCGCGTTCGCCCAGGTGGATGGCGCCGCCCTGGCCGTCGGCCAGCACCTGGATCTCGATGTGGCGCGGGTTCTCCAGGAATTTCTCCATGTAGACCTGGTCGTTGCTGAAAGCGGCCTTGGCCTCGGCCTTGGTCGTGCTGATGGCGCTGTTGAGCGCGCCTTCGGCATGGACCACGCGCATGCCGCGGCCGCCGCCGCCGCCGGCGGCCTTGATGATCACCGGGTAGCCGATCTCGCGCGCGATCTTGGTGTTGGTGACGATGTCGTCGTCCAGCGGCCCGCCGGA
>SEHC01000440.1 GCA_004173415.1 Lysobacteraceae bacterium | reverse complement strand
CGGGATCCATTCCTCCTCGCCGCGCGACACCGCGTCCAGTTCGTCCTCGAGCTTGGCGGTGAAGTCGTAGTCGACGTACTGGGTGAAGTGGCCGGACAGGAAGTTGGACACGGCGCGGCCCACGTCGCTGGGACGGAAGCGGCGGCTGTCGAGCTCGACATACTTGCGGAACAGCAGGGTGGCGATGATCGAGGCGTAGGTCGACGGGCGGCCGATCCCGTATTCCTCAAGCGCCTTGACCAGCGAGGCTTCGGAGAAGCGCGGCGGCGGTTCGGTGAAGTGCTGGTCGGCGTGGATGCGGTCCAGCGGGATGCGGTCGCCGGTCTTCATCTTCGGCAGCTTGCGGCCCTCGTCCTCGGCGTCGTCGGTCTTGGTGTCCTTGCCCTCCTCGTAGACGGCCAGGAAGCCCGGGTCGACCACGGTGGTGCCGGAGACGCGGAAGCTGTGCTCGCTGCCGGCGGCCAGGTCGACCGAGACGGTGTTGAGCGTGGCCGGCACCATCTGCGAGGCCACGGCGCGCTTCCAGATCAGTTCGTACAGGCGGCGGCCGTCGTCATCGAGGAAGCGGGACACGTGCGCGGGGGTGCGCAGGGCCGAGGTCGGGCGTACCGCCTCGTGGGCTTCCTGCGCGTTCTTGGACTTGGTCTGGTAGGTGTTGGGCTTGTCCGGCACCGCGCCGGTGCCGTAGTCGCGGGCGATCACGTCGCGGATCTCGCTGACCGCCTCGGCCGAGAGGTTGACCGAGTCGGTACGCATGTAGCTGATCAGGCCGACGGTGCCCTCTTCGCCGATGTCCACGCCTTCGTACAGCTTCTGCGCCACCTGCATGGTGCGTTTGGTGGTGAAGCCGAGCTTGCGCGCGGCTTCCTGCTGCAGGGTCGAGGTGGTGAACGGGGCGGCCGGGCGCCGCTTGCGCTCCTTGCTGGTCACGTCGGTGACGTGCAGCGCGCCTTGCGCGGCCTGCTGGATGCGCAGGCGCGCGGCCTCGGCGGTGTCGCCGTCGGTGATGGTGAACTGCTCGAACTTCTTTCCGTCCAGCTTGGTCAGCCGCGCGGTGAAGGCCTGCGAGGGGTGCAGGCACTCGGCCTCGATCGACCAGTACTCGCGGGCGATGAAGGCTTCGATCTCCTCTTCGCGCTCGACGATCATGCGCAGCGCCGGCGACTGCACCCGGCCGGCGGACAGTCCGCGCTGGACCTTGCGCCACAGGACCGGCGAGAGGTTGAAGCCGACCAGGTAGTCCAGCGCGCGCCGCGCCTGCTGGGCGTCGACCAGGTCGCCGGCGATCTGCCGCGGCTGGGTCATCGCTTCCTTGATCGCGCGCGGGGTGATCTCGGTGAACACCACCCGGTGCAGCGGCTTGTCCTTGAGCAGGCCGCGCTCCTTGAGGATCTCGGCGATGTGCCAGCTGATCGCCTCACCCTCGCGGTCCGGGTCGGTGGCCAGGTAGATGTCGTCGGCGCCCTTGGCGGCCTTGGCGATGGCTTCGACGTGCTTCTGGTTCTTGTCGATCAGGTCGTAGCGCATGGCGAAGCCGTGCTCGGGATCGACCGCACCCTCCTTGGGGACCAGGTCGCGGACGTGGCCGTAGGAAGCCAGGACGGTGAAGTCCTTGCCGAGGTATTTGTTGATCGTCTTGGCCTTGGCGGGGGATTCGACGATGAGCAGGTGCTTGGGCATGAGGTGGTTTCGAGCGCCGGCGGGGCGGCGAGTGTCCTTCAGAACGGGTGGGCGTAGAAGCCAACGCCCGGGGTGTTTGCCCCGGGCGTTCAGGTTTCTTCTATTTATAGTGGAATCACGCCGGACCCTGCGTGTCAAGCGCGTCCGGCCGGGGCTAACCCAGATTGCCGGCCGCGGCCAGGGTCCCGAAGGTCACCGCGATCACCGCCAGCGAACCCAGCAGGATCACCCCGAACAGTACCAGGATGACCACGGTGACCGTGCCCAGCTCCTCTTTCTGCCACTCCGGATGCTCGGTGAAAGCCCACTTGTCGACCACCAGGGTGTCGCAGACCATGTCGTGCAGCGCCTGCTTGCGCTCGGTGAAGGCGACCATCAGCCCGGAAATGAACACGCCCAGCCCGCAGGTCAGCAGGGTGAACAGGAAATACGCCAGGTAGCGCAGGAAGCCACGCCAGAAGCCGATCGCCGTGCCATCGGTACGCACGACCTTCGCCTCGACCGCCATCTTGCCCAGGCT
>SEHC01000439.1 GCA_004173415.1 Lysobacteraceae bacterium | reverse complement strand
CGCCTCGCCTTCCTCACGCAGGATCTCCGATGCGCAGATCGGGCAAACACCGGGCATCACCCACGGCGCCGTGCCGGGGGGACGCAACTCCAGCATCACCCCGGCTACTTCAGGAATCACGTCGCCGGCGCGGCGCACGATCACCGTATCGCCCACGCGCACGTCCAGGCGGGCGATCTGGTCGGCGTTGTGCAGGGTCGCGTTGGTCACCACCACCCCTGCCACCTGCACGGGCTTGAGCCGTGCGACCGGCGTGGCCGCGCCGGTGCGGCCGATCTGGATCTCGATCACCTCGACCGTGGTCGATTGCTCCTGGGCCGGGAACTTGTGCGCGATGGCCCAGCGCGGGGCGCGCGAGACGAAGCCCATTTCCCGCTGGCCCTCGTTGTCGTCCAGCTTGTAGACCACGCCGTCGATGTCGAAGGCCAGGCCGTCGCGCCTGCGGCCGATGCCGTCGTAATAGCCCAGCAATCCTTCGGCGCCTTCGACCACCCGTGATTCGGCGCTGACCGGGAAGCCCCACTCGCGCAGCCGCGCCAGGGTGGCCGAATGGGTATCGGGCAGGCTGCCGCCCTCGACCAGGCCGATGCCGTAGGCGAAGAACGACAGCGGACGTTGCGCGGTCAGCCTCGGATCGAGCTGGCGCAAGGAACCGGCGGCGCCGTTGCGCGGATTGGCCAGCACCTTGCCGCCATGCAGGCGGGCCTGTTCGTTGTACCGCTCGAACTCGGCGCGCGGCATGTAGACCTCGCCGCGCACTTCCAGCACGGTGGGCCAGCCCTTGCCGCGCAGGCGCAGCGGGATCGCCTTGACCGTGCGCAGGTTGGCGGTCACGTCCTCGCCGCTGGCACCATCGCCACGGGTGGCGCCCTGCACGAACAGGCCGTCCTCGTAGCGCAGGCTGATCGCCAGCCCGTCGAGCTTGGGTTCGGCGGAGAAAACCAGCGTCGGACGCTCGAGCTTCTCCTCGATCCGGCGCACGAAATCGCGGACTTCGTCCTCGCTGAAGGCGTTGCCGAGCGACAACATGGGGATGGCGTGGCGGACTTCGGCGAATCGGGAGGACGGCGCACTGCCGACCCGCTGGGTGGGTGAGTCGGGCGTGACCAGCCCGGGATGCGCCGCTTCCAGTTCGTCCAGTTCGCGCAGCAGGCGGTCGTACTCGGCGTCGGGGATATTGGGTTCGTCGAGGACGTGATAGCGATAGCTGGCGTCTTCGAGCTTGCGCCGGAGTTCGGCGGCGCGGGTGGCGGGCGAGGCAGGCGTCATCGGCCAATTCTAATCGGCCGGGGATGGTAGTAGCAGCCCGCGCTCCGGCCATCAGGGCCGGTCAAAGGAAGCTCGCAGGTTGAGCCGTGCGCGCGTTCCATCGCCGCGGGGGCCGTGAATCCGGCCCTCCGGTGGGTCCGCCTACCAGCGTGGCGACTTGGTCAGCGGCGGCGCCTCGTGCTGGCGGTCGTAGGCCCGCAGCTCCTCGCGGATGTGCTGGATGCGCTGGCGGCCCAGCGCGTTGCGGCTGTCGTCCAGGACCACGCCATCCAGCAACTCGGCCATGCGCTGCACGTTGGGCAGCAGTTTCTCCCAGGCATCGAGCGCGGTCAGCGGCGCGGGCAAGGTCAGGAAGAAGGCGATGGCCGGGGTTTCCAGCTCGCGGATGGCGGCCATGTCGAAGCTGCCGGGCTGCAGGATGTTGGCCATGCTGAAGACCGGGCCGCGCTCGGGATGGCCTTCGATCAGGCGGTGGAACACGTTCATGTGGCCGAAGGTCAGGCCGGTCTTCTCGGCGGCGACCACGATGTCCTCGCCGCGCAGGGTGTGGCCGGCGCGCGCCGCCACGTACAGGGAGACGATCTTGTCGAAATCCTGGTTGGGACGCTTGCCCAGGTCCGAATCGACGGCCAGGCCGGCCAGCCCCAGTTCGGGTTGGGAAACGCCCTCGTCGCTGTAGTCCGGCTGGGTTCCGTTGCCGGCGAACGCGCCGGCCAGGCTGGGCTCGCTGCGTGCAGCGTCACGCTCGCCGGGCTCGATGCGCTTGCCCTGGCTGGCTTTCTTGGGACGACCGAAGAACACGATCGCGACGATCAGGAGCAGGCCGGCGATGAGGATGCCGATGCGAAGCAGGGCCATGTCGGACATTCAGTTGTTTCTCCGCGCGGGGGTCGCTGAGGGGAACTCACGCTTCAGGTTCGCAGACTTCAAGTTCGCACAATT
>SEHC01000036.1 GCA_004173415.1 Lysobacteraceae bacterium | reverse complement strand
GAGCGCATCGGCTGGGGCGCCTCGGGCCGCAACGGCGGCCAGGCCATCGCAGGCTTCGGTTGCGGCGAAGCGAAGCTGGAGGCGCTGGTCGGCTTCGACGACGCCCGCCGGATGTTCGACCTGTCGCGTGAAGGCCTGCAATGGCTGCGGGAGCGCATCGTCCGGCACGGCATCGACTGCGACTGGCGCGATGGCCACGCCACGGTGCCGATCAAGCCGCGCCAGCTACGGGACGCGCTTGCGGCGGCCGAGGATTTCAACACCCGCTACGACTACCCGGTGGAATGGTGGGACCGGGAACGGTTGCGCACGGTACTGGCCAGCGATCGCTACCTGGGCGCGATGTACGACCCGCACAGCGGCCACCTGCATCCGCTGGAATATGCGCTGGGGCTGGCGCGCGCGGCGATGTCGGCGGGCGTGCGGATCTTCGAGCAGTCCAGGGTGGAGTCACTGGCGCGCGGCCCGCGGCCGGTGTTCCGCACCGCGCAGGGTGAAGTGCACTGCGACTTCGCCGTGCTCGCCGGCAACGCGCTGCTGCACGGCATCGCCCCGGAGCTGGAATCCAGGATCATGCCGGTCGGCACCTACATCGGCGCCACCGTGCCGCTGGGCGAGGAACGGGCCGCCGCGCTGATCGGCAACGACATGGCGGTGGCCGACACCAACTGGGCGCTGGACTATTTCCGCCGCAGCCGTGACCACCGCCTGCTGTTCGGCGGGCGCGCCAGCTATTCCACCCTGCCCCCGCCCAACCTGCGCGGCACCATGACCCGGCGCATGCGCCGGGTGTTCCCGCAACTGGCCGACGTGCAGTTCGAATACGTCTGGGGCGGCTACATCGACATCTCGCTGAACCGGGCGCCGCATTTCGGCAGGCTGGGTTCGAACCTGTATTTCGCCCAGGGCTTCTCCGGGCACGGGGTGATCGCCACCGGCCTGGCCGGGAAGCTCATCTCCGAATCGATACGCGGGCAATCCGAACGCCTGGACCTGTTCGCCAGGATCAGGCACCTGCCCTTTCCCGGCGGCCCCGCGCTGCGCACGCCGATGCTGGTCGCGGCGATGGCCTGGTACAAGCTGCGCGACGCGCTGTGGTAGCCATGACGCTGCAGTTCCGAGCTTGCCCGGATGCCTTTGCCTTTGCCTTTGCCTTTGCCTTGTAGGTCCGAGCTTGCTCGGATGCCTTTACTTTGTACGTCCGAGCTTGCTCGGTTGCTCTCGGCACAGTCAAAAGCATCCGAGCAAGCTCGGACCCACAACGCGGGAGCATCCGAGCAAGCTCGGACCTACAACGCGGGAGCATCCGGGCAAGCTCGGACCTGCAACGCGGGAGCATCCGGGCAGGCTCGGACCTACGCCCCGAAGGAAGTCCCCCTGGGACGAAGCGTTACCCCTGCCCCTTCGGCGCCAGCAGCAGCGCGGCCAGGGTCAGCGCCGCCGCCGCCGACAGGTAATAGCCCACGTAGGCCACGCCGTGTTCCGCGGCGAGCAACGTGGCCACGTACGGGGCCAGCGAGGCACCGAGGATGCCGGCCAGATTGAAGGCCAGCGAAGCACCGGTATAGCGCACCGCAGTCGGGAACATTTCCGCCAGGAAGGCGCCGCAGGGCCCATAGGTCAGGCCGGTGATGGCCATGCCGATGATCAGGAACAGCAGTACCCCGGCCGTGCTGCCGGAACTGAAGAGCGGCCCGTAGGCCAGGCCGAACATTAGGATCGCAAGCGTGGCCACGATCATCGCCATGCGCCGTCCGCGCCGGTCCGCGTACAGCGCCGACACCGGGATGCCGGCGGCGAAGAACAGCACGGCGACCATCTGCATCAGCAGGAACTGTTCGCGCGTGTAGCCCAGCTTCGCGGTGCCCCAGCCCAGGGTGAACACGGTCATCAGGTAGAACAGCACGAAGGTGGCGACCAGGGCGAAAGTGCCCGCCAGCAGCGCGCCGGGATGGGTGCGCAGGACCACCAGCATCGGCAGGCGCACCCGCTCGCCGCGATCGATGGTGCGCTGAAAGTCGGGCGTCTCGACGATGCGCAGGCGCACCCACAGGCCGACCACGACCAGCGCGGCGCTGGCCAGGAACGGGATCCGCCAGCCCCAGGCCAGGAACTGCGCGTCGTCCATCACTTCGGTCAGCAGCAGGAAGATGCCGGTCGAGCAGAGGAAGCCGATCGGCGCGCCCAGTTGCGGAAACATGCCGTACCAGGCGTGCTTGCCCGGCGGCGCGTTCTCCGTGGCCAGCAGCACCGCCCCGCCCCATTCGCCGCCCAGCCCCAGGCCCTGGCCGAAGCGGCACAACGCCAGCAGGACCGGCGCGAGCACGCCGATGCTGGCATGGGTCGGCAGCAGGCCGATGGCGATCGTCGACAGGCCCATGGTCAGCAGCGCCGCCACCAGGGTGGCCTTGCGGCCGACGCGATCGCCGAAGTGGCCGAACAGGGCCGAGCCGACCGGGCGCGCGAAGAAGGCCAGGGCGAAGGTCGCCAGCGACTGCAGCGTCGCCGCGCCCGGATCGGACTGCGGGAAGAACAGCGCCGGGAACACCAGCACCGCCGCAGTGGCGTAGATGTAGAAATCGAAGAACTCGATGGTGGTGCCGATCAGGCTGGCGAACAGCACCCGGCGCGGCGAGTTGGCGGCAACGCTGGCGGGAAGGGCGGCGGCGGTCATGGGCGACGATCGGGCGGGGTCGCCGGATTCTGGCAGATCACGGCGTCCCGCAGGAGCGGACCTTGGCCGCGATGCTTTTGCGCGACGGGAGGAAGAGCATTCGGCGCACGCCTCGCCGCCCCTCACCCGGCCGCTGGCCACCTTCTCCCCGCAAGCGGGGCGAGGGACGCAATCTGCAGCATTCCTTTCCATCCCAAGAGCGTCGTTCTCCCCGCAAGCGGGGCGAGGGACACAGCGCGGAATTCTCAGACTCCCTCAAATGAACCGCAAGCGTCCTTCTCCCCGCCCGCGGGGAGAAGGTGCCGAAGGCGGATGAGGGGCAAGCGAAGTGGCGATGCGTACCGACCCTTGTGCAGCCTGCAGCCGATGCATGCGCGCCGGCCCCTCACTCGGCCTCCGGCCACCCTCTCCCCGCAAGCGGGGCGAGGGACGCAATCCGCAGCATTCCGTTCCATCCCAAGAGCGTCTTTCTCCCCGCAGGTGGGCGAGGGATGCAGGGCGGAGGCCTCCGACTCCGTCAACCAACGGAAAGCGTCCTTCTCCCCGCCCGCGGGGAGAAGGTGCCGAAGGCGGATGAGGGGCGAGCGAAGACGCGGTCCATGCCGCCCCTTGCGCATGAGCATCGCGGCCGAGCGACGCTCCTGCAGTGGAGTCAGCTCCCCAGGTTGATCCAGGTCGCCTTCATCTCGGTGTACTTGTCGAAGGCGTGCAGCGACTTGTCGCGGCCGTTGCCGGATTGCTTGTAGCCGCCGAACGGCGCGGTCATGTCGCCGCCGTCCCAGTAGTTCACCCATACGCTGCCGGCGCGCAGCTTGCGGGCGACGCGATGGGCGCGGCTGATGTCACTGGTCCACACGCCTGCAGCGAGACCGTACTCGGTGTCGTTGGCCATGCGCAGCGCCTGCTCCTCGTCGTCGAAGGCGATCACCGACAGCACCGGGCCGAAGATCTCCTCGCGGGCGATGGTGTGCCCGTGCGAAACCTCGTCGAACACGGTCGGCTCGATGTAGCTGCCGCCGGCGACCGGTTCGGCGCGCTTGCCGCCGAGCACCAGCCTGGCGCCCTCGGCCACGCCCTTCTCGATGTAACCCAGCACCCGTCCGGTCTGGGTCTCGTCGACCATCGCCCCCATCGGCGCGCCGGGCTCGAACGGATGGTGCGGCTGCATCTTCCGTCCGGCCTCGACCACGCGGGCGACGAACTCGTCCTTGATCGAGCGCTCCACCAGCAGCCGTGAGGCCGCGGTGCAGACCTCGCCCTGGTTGTAGAAGATGCCGCTGGCCGCCGCCTCGGCGGCCTTGTCCAGGTCGTGCGCGTCGGCGAACACCAGGTTGGGGCTCTTGCCTCCGCATTCCATGTAGGCGCGCTTGAGATTGGAACGGCCCGCGCACTGCAGCAGTTGCTTGCCGACCGCGGTGGACCCGGTGAACACCAGCCCGTCGACGTCCATGTGCAGGGCCAGCGGCTCGCCCGCTTCCTTGCCGAATCCGGGGACGACGTTGAACACGCCCGCGGGGATGCCGGCCTCCATCGCGATCTCCGCCAGCCGGATCGCGCTGAGCGGCGATTTCTCCGAGGGTTTGAGCACCACCGAGTTGCCCATCGCCAGCGCCGGCGCCAGCTTCCAGGTCGCCATCAGCAAGGGGAAATTCCACGGCACGATCGCCCCGACCACGCCCAACGGCTCGCGGGTGACCAGGCCCAGCTCGTCGGTGCCGGTCGGCGCGACTTCGCCATAGACCTTGTCCAGCGCCTCGCCGGTCCAGGCCATGCAGCGGATGGTGGCGGCGACATCGACCTGGCGCGCATCGGTGACCGGCTTGCCCATGTCCAGTGACTCCAGGACGGCCAGTTCGTCGGCGTACTGCTCGATCAGTTGCGCGAACCTGAGCAGCACCTTCTTGCGGTAGGTCGGCTTGGATTCCGACCACGCCCCCGCGTCGAAACTGCGCCGCGCCGCACTGACCGCACGCTCGATGTCCTCGGCCGCGCATTCCGCCACCTGGCCCAGCGAACGTCCGTCGATCGGACTGACGCAGTCGAAGGTCTTGCCACTGGCGGCATCGACGTAGCTGCCGTCGATGAAGGCCTGGGTCCGGATCTTCAATCCATTGGCCAGGGCCTGCCAGCTGTCACGGGTGCGGGGTGCGTTCATGGGGATGCCTCGAATGAAATTCCGACAAAAGATAAGTTACAGGACCAGGTACAAGAACGCTGCTGCTGCTGTTGTTGTTGCTGCTGTGGCTGTGGGTGTGGCTGGGAATCCCGTAAGGCGGGGCAAGCGGGACGGGTACAACCCCGAAGGGGCGGCGCAGAGGGATGTGCACCGTTTTCGGAGCAGGAGGATGCTGCTTCCGAAAATTCCCGGCCCGCCTGCGAACCCGACGGCTTCATCGTCGGGCGCGACATCAGGGCGGCTGTCTTTTGGTTGCTTTTCTTTGCCGTTCAAAGAAAAGTGACTCGCGCGTCAGCCCGAAACGCTTTGGCTTAAAGAAAAGAGCGAAGAGCGATCCCCGCCTTCGCGGGGTGACGGGCAGGAGCAAAGGCACTGGGTCCCGGCGTTCGCCGGGATGACGACTTAGAAAGTAGCCGGCGTATTGGCACTGAAGATCACCGCATCGACCTCGCCGGGATTGCGGAACCGGTGCGGCACCCTGCTCTCGAAATAATAGGCTTCGCCCGCGCGCAGCACCCGCACCTGGTCGCCCACGGTCACTTCGACTTCGCCTTCCACCACCACCCCGCCCTCCTCGCCTTCGTGCAGCAGCATGCTGTCGCCGGTATCGGTGCCCGGCGGCATCACCTCGCGCAGGATGCACATCTGCCGCTGCGGGCGATGCTGGCCGACCAGGAAGTAGTGGATGCCGTTGCTGCCCACGTCGGGGAGCTGGTCGGCCGAATAGAACGGGCTGTCGGGCAGGCCGATGTCCAGGTCCAGGGTGAAGAAGTCGGCCAGCGAGATCGGGATCCCGTCGAGCACCTTCTTCAGCGAACTGACCGAGGGGCTGACCTTGTTCTGCTCGATCAGCGAGATGGTGCTGTTGGTGACGCCCACCCGCTTGGCCAGCTCGCGCTGGCTGAGGTCCTTGGATTTGCGTACCAGCTGCAGGCGCGCGCCGATGTCCATCCCTTTGCCATGCCTCGGGCGACCCATGTTGCCGGATACTTTACACATCGCCGTTACGCGGTCAATTTTTCCCGGGGCAACCTCCAGGGCAATCGCCGTGTTGTAAAGTTTTTTCAACGCGCTAAGCTGCGCCCTTCCGCCCCGCCACGCCCTCCGGAGATCGCCCATGAGCGAAGATCCCAACCAAGGCCACCGCGCCCTGGCCGACCACTATGCCGCCCAGGCCGTCGCCGCCCCGGCCTCGATGGACGCGTTCTGGATGCCGTTCACCGCCAACCGCCAGTTCAAGGCTTCGCCGCGCCTGCTGGCCAGTGCCTCGGGCATGTACTACAGGGACGTGGGCGGGCGCGAGATCCTCGATGCGACCGCCGGCCTGTGGTGCTGCAATGCCGGACACTCGCGGCCGCGCATCGTCGAAGCGGTGAAGGCGCAGATCGGGACCCTCGACTTCGCCCCCAATTTCTCCATGAGTTCGCCGCTGCCCTTCGTGCTGGCCGAGCGCCTGGCCGAACTGGCCCCGGGCAACCTCAACCACGTGTTCTACACCAACTCCGGCTCCGAGTCGGTGGACAGCGCGCTGAAGATCGCCATTGCCTACCACCGCGCGCGCGGCGAAGGCCAGCGCACGCGCCTGATCGGCCGCGAGAAGGGCTACCACGGCGTAGGCTTCGGCGGCATCTCGGTCGGCGGCCTGCCCAACAACCGCAAGTGGTTCGGCCCCGGCCTGCCCGGCGTCGACCACCTGCGCCATACCCTGGACATCGGCCGCAACGCCTTCTCCAAGGGCCTGCCCGAGTACGGCATCGAACTGGCCGAGGACCTGGAGCGCATGGTCGCCCTGCACGATGCCTCGACCATCGCCGCGGTGATCATCGAACCGATTTCCGGCTCGGCCGGCGTGGTCATCCCGCCCGATGGCTACCTGAAGCGGATCCGCGAAATCTGCGACAGGCACGGCATCCTGCTGATCTTCGACGAAGTCATCACCGGTTTCGGCCGGGTCGGCAACGCCTTCGCCGCGCAGCGCTTCGGCGTGGTCCCGGACATGATCACCGCGGCCAAGGGCCTGACCAACGGCTGCGTGCCGATGGGCGTGGTGCTGGTGTCCGACGACATCCACGATGCCTTCATGCAGGTCCCGGAAAACGCCATCGACCTGTTCCATGGCTACACCTATTCGGGCCACCCGCTGGCCTGCGCCGCGGCGATCGCGACCCTGGACACGTATGCCGAGGAGAACCTGTTCGACAAGGCGATCGAGCTGGGCGACTACTGGCAGGAAGGCATCCACTCGCTGAAGGGATTGCCCAACGTGGTCGACATCCGCAACTACGGCCTGATCGGCGCCATCGAGCTGGCCCCGCGCGCCGGCGCGCCGGGCACGCGCGGCTACGATGTATTCACCCACGCCTTCCACGAGGGCAACCTGCTGACCCGGTTGACCGGCGACGTACTCGCCCTGTCGCCGCCGCTGATCGTGGAGAAGCCGCACATCGACCGCATCTTCGAGACCCTGGCGCGGAGCTTGCGCGCCACCGGCTAGGCTCCCTCCGGAGGCCGCAACCCACTCGCCGCAAGCGGCGATCCGCACGTGCAAGCCAGCGCATCGGGAGAGGGAAAAATGCTGATCGGAATCCCCAGGGAAATAAAGAACCACGAGTACCGCGTCGGCCTGACCCCGGCCGGCGCGCGCGAACTGGCGGCCAACGGCCACACAGTCATCGTCCAGCGCGACGCCGGCGCCGGCATCGGCCTGACCGACGAGATGTACGCGCGTGCCGGGGCCGGGATCGTCGACACCGCCGAAGAGGTGTTCCGGCGCGCCGACATGGTCATCAAGGTCAAGGAACCGCAGCCGGTCGAGTGCGCGATGCTGCGCCCCGGCCAGGTCCTTTTCACCTACCTGCACCTGGCGCCGGATCCCGGGCAGACCCGGGCCCTGCTCGCCTCCGGCGCCACCTGCATCGCCTATGAAACGGTCACCGATGCACGCGGCGGCTTGCCGCTGCTGGCGCCGATGAGCGAAGTGGCCGGACGCATGTCGATCCAGGCCGGCGCGCATGCGCTGGAAAAAGCCCAGGGCGGCTCGGGCGTACTGCTGGGCGGCGTGCCCGGGGTCAAGCCGGCCGACGTGCTGGTGATCGGCGGCGGCGTGGTCGGCATCAATGCCGCGCGCATGGCCATGGGCCTGCATGCGCGGGTCACCCTGCTGGACCGTTCGCTGGACCGGCTGAAGTACCTGGACGAGATCTACGGTGACAGGCTCACCACCTTGTACTCGACCCATGACGCGATCGAGGAGCGTCTGGCCGGCAGCGACCTGATCATCGGCGCGGTGCTGATTCCGGGCGCCGCAGCGCCGAAGCTGGTCGCGCGTCCGCAATTGAAGCTGATGCGACCGGGCTCGGTGCTGGTGGACGTGGCCATCGACCAGGGCGGCTGCTTCGAGACCAGCAAGCCCACCACCCACCAGGATCCAACCTATGAAGTGGATGGCATCGTCCATTACTGCGTGGCCAACATGCCCGGCGGGGTGGCCCGCACCTCCACCTTCGCCCTGACCAACGCGACCCTGCCCTTTGCCGTGCAACTGGCCAACAAGGGCGCGCGCCAGGCCCTGCTGGACGACGCGCACCTGCTCAATGGATTGAACGTGCATGACGGCAAGGTCACCTACAAGGCCGTGGCCGAGGTGCTCGGTTACGACTACGCACCGGCGGCCCGGGCGCTGGGCTAATCCGCAAGGCGGGACTGCGCCCACCCCCTGCCGGTATCGGGCGGTGATGGCTGCGGAACGAAGGACAGTGGGCTGGACTCCACCCTGCGCGTACCCGCGGAATTCTCTGCGCGGACTTGCCGCTAGTCGCGGGTCAGCGCATGCAGCAAGCGCAGGTCTTCGGCGTCCAGCATGGCCTGGTCGCTCTCAAGGCCGCGATAGTGCAGATGGAAGGCACGTACGGCCGCATCGCGGTCCTGCATCGGGTAACCCAGGGCCTTGAGGGCCAGATATCCATCGAACGCGGCTGGTGGCTCGCCCCGATCCGCGGCCGGCCACAGGCCGAAGCCGGCCTGGGCCAGTCGCTGCCACGGGAATTGCGGCCCCGGGTCGCGCTTGCGCGAGGGCGCCAGGTCGGAATGGCCGATCACCCGGGAACGGGGAATGTTCCTGCGCCGGCACACATCGTCGAGCAGGACCAGCAAGGCCTGGATCTGCGCGTCGCTGAATTGCTCGTAGCCGTCGTTGTCCAGCTCGATGCCGATCGAGGCCGAATTGACGTCGCTGATCGTGCCCCAGGAACCCTCGCCTGCGTGCCAGGCCCGCTCGCTTTCGGCCACCAGTTGGAACAGCTTTCCATCGCGGCCGATCAGGTAATGGGCGCTGACCGGTCCACCGCTGTTGCTGCCACGCAGTGTCTCCAGGCTTTGCTGGACCGAATCCTGCGCGGTGCCATGGATCACCACCAGCACCGGCTCGCGCGGGCCGGAATTGGGCGAAGGCACCCACTGCGCCAGGGGATTGCGCGCGGGCGCATGCACGCAGCCGAACAGGCACAGGGCCAGCAACGCCGCCCCCAGCGCATCCCGCAAGCGACGCACCATGGTTGCCATCAGCGTGGGTCCTGCGCCTGAACCGGCAGGTACAGCGCGGCGATGCGCCGGGCCAGCGCATGCGGCTCCGGATCGTCGCGGTTGCTCAGCACGACCACGGTCAGGCGCTGGCGCGGGTAGCGGATCAGCACGTTGCGGAAGCCGATGGTCTCGCCGGAATGCCACACCGAATCGCCGCTCACGCGCCAGCCGAAGCCGTAGCGCACGCCGGGGTCGTCGGTGGCCACCAAGCCGCTGAACATCAGGTCACGCAGCGCGTCGCCCAGCAGGCGGTCGTCGTACAGGGCCGCGTCCCAACGCGCCAGGTCCCGTATCGACGAATACACGCCACCGTCGCCGAGCACCGCGCTGGTCGGGCTCTGGTCGGTGCGGACCCAGCCCTCGCCGGCGGCGCCGTGGCCATAGGCGCGATCCGCGACCGGCGGCCCGCCGGCGACGTGGGCCAGGCTCTGTGCCATGCCCAGCGGCTCGAAGATGCGCTGGTGCAGGAAG
This sequence comes from Lysobacteraceae bacterium, assembly GCA_004173415.1. GTDB lineage: Bacteria > Pseudomonadota > Gammaproteobacteria > Xanthomonadales > Xanthomonadaceae > Pseudoxanthomonas_A. Next base: position 251 of record SEHC01000036.1, on the reverse strand, counting down.
CCGGCGAAATCCTGGCCCGAAGCGCGTTCGACGACCAGTGCGAGCAAGGCATAGCCACTGTTGCTGTAACGGTAGCCCTGGCCAGGGACGAAATAGGTCCGGGGTTGGTGTTCGAGCAGCCCCAGCACATCTGCATCGCGCAACTGCGTGGTGGTGCCGGGCGCCATCACGTCCTCGTAGTCGACCAGGCCGGAACTGTGGGTCAGCAAATGGCGCAGGGTGATCGCGTCGGCGGCGCGCGGCAGCGAAGG
>SEHC01000438.1 GCA_004173415.1 Lysobacteraceae bacterium | reverse complement strand
TCCGCTGGGCCCGCATTCCCCATGAGGTGAACCAGTCGCCCCGGCACGACGCGCTTGCGCGGCGCGCGGCCCAGCAGTCCATGGTCCTGCTCAAGAACGACGGCCTGCTGCCGCTTTCGTCGCGCGTGCGCCGGATCGCCGTCGTCGGCCCCACGGCGGACGACACCATGGCCTTGCTGGGGAACTACTACGGCACGCCCGCGGCCCCGGTGACGATCCTGCAGGGCATACGGGAGGCCGCGCCCGGGGCCGAGGTGCTGTATGCAAGGGGAGCCGACCTGGTACCGGGCCGGGACGATCCCACCGCGATGCCACTGATCGAACCCCAGTACCTGCGTCCCTCGGCCGGCTCCAGCGAGCGCGGACTTCGCGGCGAGTACTTCAACAATCGCGACCTGGCCGGCGCTCCCGCCCTGGTTCGAGTGGACCCGCAGATCGTGTTCAACTGGGACCGCGGGTCGCCTACCGACAACCTGATGGCCCGTGGCGAGGCCGGGCCGGGGGAGGCGGTGCCGAACGACAATTTCAGCATCCGCTGGAGCGGCCAGTTGCTGCCGCCGGTCTCCGGCGAATACCAGATCCAGGCGGCGGCCAATGATGGTTTCCGGCTCTATCTCGACGGCCGCCTGGTCCTCGACCACTGGCAGGGCGTGGATCGCCTGAGCGCCGGCGCCGCCAGCGTGGAATTGCAGGCCGGTCGGGCCTATGACCTGAAGCTGGAATATTTCGATGCCGAGCGCGATGCAGGCGTGCGGCTGGCGTGGACGCGGCCCGGTGCTCTTCCGCCCTTGCAGGAAGCGTTGGCGGTTGCGCGCCAGGCAGAGGTCGTGGTCTTCGTCGGCGGCCTGACCGGCGACGTGGAGGGCGAGGAGATGAAAGTCGACTACCCCGGTTTCGCCGGTGGCGATCGCACCGACATCCGCCTGCCTGCGACCCAGCAGGCCCTGCTCGAAGCCCTGCAGGCCACCGGCAAGCCGGTGGTCATGGTCCTGACCACCGGGTCGGCGCTGGCGGTGGATTGGGCCCAGGCGCACCTGCCTGCGATCCTGCTGGCCTGGTACCCCGGCCAGCGCGGCGGAAACGCGGTGGCCGACGTGTTGTTCGGCCAGGCCAATCCCGCCGGCCGGCTTCCGGTGACCTTCTACAGGGCCGACGAAAAGCTGCCCGCTTTCGATGACTATGCGATGCAAGGACGGACCTATCGCTACTTCGACGGCCAGCCCCTGTATCCCTTCGGCCATGGACTGTCGTATACGCGCTTCACCTACTCGGACCTCCAACTCGACCGCGTTCAAGCCGGACCCGACGAACCGGTCCGGGTCACGGTCAGCATCCGCAACGATGGCCAACGCGCAGGCGAGGAAGTGGTGCAGATGTACCTGAAGCCACTGCAAGCCGACCGGGACAGGGCGCGCAAGGACCTGCGTGGATTCCAGCGCATTGCCCTGCAGCCCGGCGAGCAACGCACCCTGAGCTTTTCCTTCAAGCCCTCCGAAGACCTCAGGGTCCATGACCCGGGCAGCGACACCGGCTATGCGGTCGACGTGGGACGACACGAGGTGCAGCTGGGAGCGTCCAGCGCCGATATCCGGCTCAGCGCGGAACTCACCGTGACCGCGCGGTGACGGCCATGCCTGGGGACGGGCGAATCCTCGCGGTGGACCTTCGCCGCTAGGGCGGGAAGCCCAGGCCGGTCGAACCGACCCGTATCCGCGCAAGCATCGTGTGCGAAGTCAGGTACAGGGTTCGTCCATCATCGCCGAACGTGCAGTTGGAGATGGCCATGCCGGTGCCGATCCGGCCCAGTCGCTTGCCCGTGGCGTCCATGACCAGGATGCCGCCAGGGGCGGTGGCGAAGATTTCACCACCCTGGGCGACGGCCATGCCATCCGGCAGCCCGGGGATGCCGTCGCCCATCAGGTCCGATGCATCGGCGAATACGCGCTTGCCCGCGACCATGCCCTGGTCGTCCAGCGAATAGGCCATCCACAGCGGACGCGCCGGATCGGAATTGGAAACGTACAGGGTGCGTCCATCCGGCGACAGGGCCACGCCGTTGGGGAAGCGCAGGCTGTCGTCGATCAACTGGATGCCGCCGTCCGGGGCTATGCGATAGACGCCGTTGCTGCGCATCTCCTTCAGCGGGGACGCATCCAGTCCGGTGAGGCCATAGGGCGGATCGGTGAAGAACACCGCGCCACTGCCGTGCAGGACGAGGTCATTG
>SEHC01000437.1 GCA_004173415.1 Lysobacteraceae bacterium | reverse complement strand
CGACGGCATGTCCGCGGCGGTTCCCGGCCAATCCACCTGCATGTCCAGCACCGAAGAGGACAACGCCCACCGGTCCGGGATCTGGTCGTCGCAGGACTGCGTGTACACGATGGTCCCGAACCAGGGGCCGTAGCGAACCTGGCAGCCCCACGGGGTGGCCAGGTCGCGGCCACGGAAGCGGGTCAGCTTGTACGAGTGGCGGCTGTTGGCGATCGCGACCAGGTCGCTCGCGTGCCGCGGTGGCAATTGCCTGTCCGGCTCCGGGGCCAGCTCCGCCAGAACTTCCAGGTCCGGGATCGGCGTGCAGACCACGTGCGGGTAGAGCACCCAGGCGAAATAGGTGCGCGTCTCGTGGCTGGCGCGGTTGATCCGCGGCGTGGCGATCACCGGCGCCTTGGGCGAGACCGCGTGCGGCCGGATGGTGATCACGGGCGCATCGCGCGCGTAGTCCAGTTTCCCCGACAGCTCGAACAGTTCGGTCGGCAATTCGGGCAGGCGCGCCCAGGCGTCGATGTGCTTGTTCATGACAGCTCCTGCCAAGGGTGAAATGGATCGGTTCCTGCCCGGCCTGCGCCGGTGGCGGGTCAACGCGTCGGTTTGCGCCCGGCAGCGGATTTCTTCGCAGCCGTGCTGGTCTTGCGGTCGCGCTTGGCGGTTGCCGGCGCCGGCGCCGAGCCCAGGTGGGTGGCGGCCACGCCCACCGAGCGGAATGAAGACGAGGCCCGGTCGCTCAGCTCGGACAACCTGGAAGCCAGGGTCTCGCTGAGGCTGGCCGGCTTGTCCAGCTTGTCCAGCGCCTTCTGCACCCGTGCGCGCGCGGTCGTCACTGCCTCGCGCTGCGTATCCAATTGCAGCGCCAGCGCATCGATCTGGTTGCGGGTCAGCTCCAGCTGCGCACGCAGGGCGCTGCGGGTGCGCGGGTCGTCAAGCGCCTTCAGCAACTGCTTGCGCATCAGCTCGTCTTTCAGCTGCTGCTGCTTCTCGGCTTCCAGTTGCTGCAACTGGCCGTTCAGTCCCTGCATGTGCTTGAGCACCGAGTCCAGGGTGAGTGGAGCGGTCATGGTCGTTGCTCCACGTCAGGTGAACAGGTCGATGAGTCCCTGCACGGGATTGAGGATGCCGCCGAGCACGTCACCCGCGGTCACGCCACCACCGCCACCCGGAGGCCGCGTGTTGCCACCAGGAGGCGCCACGACCACGCCACCGGGAGCGGGCGGGGCAACGCCGGGCGGATAGCCCGTACTGGCGTGCGCGCCCCCATGGCCGGCGCAGGACGGGCAACAGCCGTGGGCGGGGATCCACGTGCAGCTCCTTCTTTCCCACTGCCCGTGCATTCCATGGCGTGCGCCTTGGCTTCCTGGGATGGCAGTGGTCGGGGGATGGCGTCAATCAAGGTCAACGCGGGGCTGTCGATGCAGCGGCCAGTCGCGTGCTGGTGGCGCCGGGCGAAGCCGGTGACGCGCGACGCGCGGAGGCCGAGTCCGGCAGCGGCCGGGCTGGCGCAGTGGTTCAGAGGTTGCCGGGCTTGAAGCGGCTGCGTCGCGAGATGTCCGGTCCGGAGACCATGAAGCGGCCTTCGCCGCGATAGTGCAGGGTCGTGGGAATCTTCGGCGTGGCGGCCACGTGAGCCTTGACCACTTCCCAGATGAAAAGCCCATGCTTGCCGACCTGGCTGCCATCGTGCAGCTTGCACTCGAAGCTGGAATGGCATTGGCCTATCAGCGGTGCGTCCACCTGCGTGGCGCGTTGCGCGGTCAGGCCGAAGCGTTCGAACTTGTCGCCTTCGGTGCCGCTGCAGTTGCCGATGCCGACCACCGTGTCCACCAGTTCGGCGGCAGGCAGGTTGATGACGCACTGGCGGCTGCGCCGGATCAGCGAGAAGCTGTGGTTCTCCTCCCAGATGTAGCAGGCCAGAAGCGAGGGCTCGAAGCCCATGACCATGTGCCAGCCCAGGGTCATGATGTTGCGCTCGCCCTTCCAGGCTGAGCTGACCAGCACGATCGGACCGGGCTCGAGGAACCGGCGCACTTCGGCGACCGGGAAGTCGCGCTTGTGGAATACCTTCGGAGGCCCGGCCATCACCACCTCGCCGTGCATGGCAGGGCCGAGCCTCCGGTTCGAGCACCGTCGCTCACGGTTTCCTCATCGCCTTGTCATGGCCCGCGGTCCACTCGACCTGGCTGAGCGTGCCGTCGCGGTCCGTGTCCATTCGGGTGAACCGGCTTTTCGAGCCGGCACTGTGCTCGTTGGCGGTGAGCTTGCCGTCGCCGTCGCTGTCGATGGCCCTGATCTTCTCGGCCGAGCTCATCTCGCCGGCCCTCGCCGGTTTGCCCCTGGCCGCGTGCGCGGCGTCCATCTCGGTCGCAGTGACGCTGCCGTCCTTGTTGCGGTCCATGCCGTCGAACATCGCCTTGGCGCCGTTCTCGTGTTCGCTGGCCGAGACCATGCCGTCGTCATTGCGGTCCATGGCCTTGCCTTTGTCATCGTCGGCCAGCGCCGGGCCGGCCGCGAGCAGACTGGCGGCGGTGAGCCACGAGGTCAGTGCTGAACGCGTCATTTCGCTCTCCACCCATCGGACGCCGGCCATTCCGGCTCTGCCGGCGAGGCTGCACCTGCATGGATTGCGCGTGCGTGAATTCCAGGCGAAGGAACGGTAAAGCGCCAGGCGCGCAGCGGACGGAACGCCTTCGTCGTGGGCCGGTCCGCTGGCAGGCTTTGATCCACTGCCCGGTCCCGTGGATGATGGACTCTCTGGCTGGTTGGCCCCCGTCCCTGTCGAGGAGTGTCTGCGCATGCGTTGTACTGCCGGTCTCGTGTTGTTGCTCTCCTGCCTGCCGCTGTTGCCGGCGTCGGCCGAGGTGCGTGTGCTGGTGGCTTCGGCCATCCACACCGGCGATCCTGCCAGGCCGTTGGCCCAGGCCCTGGCCTGGGATACGGACGGCGGTCGTATCGTGGCGGTCGGCGACCGCGAAAGCGTGCTCGGTGCGTATCCACAGGCACCCCGCACCGACGCGGCAACGGCGGTGGTCGTGCCCGGGCTGATCGACGCCCACGCGCACCTGCTGTACCTGGGCAGCACCCTGCTGCAGGCCGACCTGACCGGTGCACGCAGAAAACAGGAGGTGGTCGCGAGGCTGCGCGAATTCGGCAAGGACCTGCCGGCGGACGCGTGGCTGCGCGGCTCCGGCTGGGACCAGAACCAGTGGCCCGACAAGCAGTTCCCGACGTTGGCCGACCTGGATGGCGCGTTCCCGGACCGGCCGGTATGGCTGGACCGGGTCGATGGCCACGCCGGCTGGGCCAACAGCGCGGCGCTGAGGCAGGTCGCGCAGCGTCCGGGTCATCGCGACCTGGCCGGTGACTGGCAGCCGCCGGGCGGACGCATCGTGCGCGATGCCGACGGCCAGGCGACCGGTGTGTTCGTCGACGCGGCGATGGCCCTGGTCACCGCCGGCATTCCCGCGGACACCGACCCGCAACGCGAGCGCATGCTGGAGCTGGCCCTGCAGCGGGCGGTGGC
>SEHC01000436.1 GCA_004173415.1 Lysobacteraceae bacterium | reverse complement strand
CCGCCCCCGGCTTGGCGCCGCCGCGTCGGACCCGTGGCTGCGCCGTATAGAATCGACCCATGCCGATACGTGCCCTGATCGTCCTGCTCATCGTCCTGAACCTGGGTGTGGCCGCGTGGTGGATTTCCCGCCCCGCCGCCGCGCCACCGCCGCTCCCGCCGCAGCCCGAGGGCGTGCCGCGGCTGCAATTGCTCAGCGAAGCCGCGCCACCCGCGCCGGGTGCGCAACCCCCGCCCGCGCCCGTCGCTGCGCCGGCCGCTGCGCCGGCCGCGGAGACCCCGGCCTCGACCGCGGCTGCGGTCCCCACCGCCACGACCAGCCCCGTCGCTGTTCCCGCGCCTGCGCCCACCGCCCTGCAATGCCATTCGCTCGGGCCTTTCGCCACGGCCGAGGTCGCCCGCGCGGCGGGCGTGCGCCTGGGTGGCCAGGCCACGCGACAGCGCACCCGCGCGTTGCCGGGCAAGAGCGCCGGCGGCTACAACGTGTTCCTGCCGCCGTTGCCCGACCGACCCGCGGCGCAGGCGCTGGCCCAGCGTATCGACGCGGCCGGCTTCGACGATTTCCTGATCCTCAATAGCGGCGAGCTGGCCAATGGCATCGCCCTGGGCCGCTACGGCAGCCGCGAGGCGGCAGAACGCCGCCAGTCGGCCCTGGTCGCCGGCGGATTTCCCGCGCAGGTCGCGCCGGTCGGCAGCGAAGGCCCGGCGCAGTGGTGGCTGGACGTGCAGGCCGGCGAAGGCGCGGGCCCGCAACTCAAGGCGCTGGCCGCCGCCGCGCAATCGCGACCGCTGGATTGCGCCACCCTGCGGTAGAATCCGCCTCCGCCCCGGTGGCTTGTCCCGGGCGCGCATTGCCATCATGCCGGCATAGCTCAGTTGGTAGAGCAACCGCCTTGTAAGCGGTAGGTCCCCAGTTCGAATCCGGGTGCCGGCACCAAATACCGGTTTCAGGGCATCCCGAGATGCCTCAAGGAATACAGAAACCCGCCGATGCGCGGTTTCTTTTTGCCCGTTGGGATCCGGGCGTCCCGTTGCATCCGGCCTGTTCTGGACACCCCGGTGAGATACTCCCGACCGAATCGGCCCGGGAGGTTCCATGTGCTACTCCGCAATGGTCATCGAAGGGTGGAAGCGCTACGCGCGGGCCACTGGCGCGCACCTGAGTCTTGCCGAGTTTGAGGCGGCCTATTTCCCCGAGGAACGGGAGAAGCGCATCGACCGGATCCGGCGCAAGCGTGGCAAGACGCCCAAAGGCATGGATGACTGGGTGCGAAGCGAGCAGCCGGAGATAGGCGCGCTGATAGACCAGCGCGATGCCGCGGAGATCACCCGACTGGAACAGGAGCTGTTCAAACAGGCCAAGCGCCTGGCCGACGGCGAGCGCGCCCTCCTGACCAAGGCGACCAGGAAGGCGTCCGAGGACGTACGCATCGCGACCAACAAGATCGGCCAGATCAAGCAGAAGCTGGGCGACCTGAAGCGCACCGAGTCCAGGCCGAAGGACTGGCGGTTCTTCCCGGGCATGTGGGCGCCGGTGATCGTTTCCGAAAATGGCAGGAAGGTAGTCAAGCCGATGCGCTACGGCTGCCGTCCTGCGGGCAAGCCGGCGTTCTACGACACCAAGTATCCCGGCACCTACAACGCGCGCCGGGACAACCTGGAGGGGTTCTGGAAGGGGACTTTCGGGGTGTCGCACGGCCTGGTGGTGCTGGGCACGTTCTTCGAGAACGTCGAGGTGGACGGCAGGAACCAGGTGCTGCAGTTCACCCCCAGGGACCACAGCGAAATGCTGGTCGCCTGCCTGTGGTCGCACTGGACCGATCCCACTGGCGTGGAACCGGACCTGCTGTCCTTCGCCGCCATCACCGATCACCCCGAGCCCGAAGTTGCCGCTGCCGGACACGATCGGACCATCATCAACATCAAGCCCGAGCACGTCGAGGCCTGGCTCAACCCGGGCGGCGACCTGCTGCGCATGTACGCGATCTTCGATGACAAGCAGCACCCGTTCTACGAGCACCAGCTGGAACGGGCCGCGTAGCGCGGTCGCAAATCCTGGGATTGGCGCCGGGTAAGTTGTGCGCTCCAACAGGAGGGATGGGATGGACAGGAACGAGCTGGACGGGCGCCTGCAGAAGCTGCGCGCCGATGTGCCAAGCATGCTGGCCGAATCGCTGGACCCGGACGATTTCTGGCCGGTCTTCGCCGGCGAGGCCGATCTGATCGAGGACGG
>SEHC01000035.1 GCA_004173415.1 Lysobacteraceae bacterium | reverse complement strand
GAGTTCACCGCCCTGGACGGCATCAGCCTGGACGTCCGCGACGGCGAGTTGCTGGCGCTGCTGGGCCCATCCGGCTCGGGCAAGACCACGCTGCTGCGCGTGATCGCCGGCCTGGACCACGCCGACGAGGGCCGGGTGCTGCTGGCGGGCGAGGACGCGTCGAGGCTCAGCGTGCAGGCGCGCAAGGTCGGCTTCGTGTTCCAGCATTACGCCTTGTTCCGGCACATGAACGTGCGCGAGAACATCGCTTTCGGCCTGCGCGTGCGCCGCGGCCGCGAGCGCTGGACCGATCAACGGATCCGCGCGCGGGTCACCGAACTGCTGTCGCTGGTGCAGCTGGAGGGGCTGGAGTCGCGCTTTCCTTCGCAGCTCTCCGGCGGCCAGCGCCAACGCGTGGCCCTGGCCCGTGCCCTCGCGATCGAGCCCAGGGTGCTGCTGCTGGACGAACCCTTCGGCGCGCTGGATGCGCAGGTGCGTCGCGACCTGCGCCGCTGGCTGCGCGAGATCCACGACCGCACAGGCCTGACCACTGTGTTCGTCACCCACGACCAGGAGGAGGCGCTGGAGCTGGCCGATCGCGTCGCCATCCTCAATCGCGGTCGCATCGAGCAACTGGGCAGCCCGGCCGAGGCCTACGATGAACCGGCCAGCGCCTTCGTCTATTCCTTCGTCGGCGCGGTCAACCGCTTGCCCGGCCGTTGGCATGAAGGGCGGCTGCAGGTCGCCGGGCTGGACCTGGCGCCGCCGCCGGCATTCGAAGGCAAGGGCGCGGTTGACCTGTTCGTGCGCCCGGAACACCTGCAACTGAGCGAGGCTGGCGAGGGCTGGCCGGCGACGGTGCTGTCCAGCCAGCGCAGCGGGCCGCGGCAGCGGCTGTGGGCGCGGCTGCACGGAAGCGAGGCGGAAGTGGAAGTGGAACTGCCCGCCGGACCTTCCCTGCCGGTGCATGGGCCGGGTTCGGAGGTACGGCTGGCGCCGGCGCGGTTCGGGGTTTTTCCCGCCTAGGCCGTCGCATTGCCCGTCCCCACACAAGGGGCGAGCGATGGAGAAGAGGGGCTTGACGGGGGCGGATGTTGCGTCGCAATATCAATTCGGTTAAAAAACCGTGAATTTGCGATTACCGAGACATTAAACGCAGCGCCTCCAGTACCCACCCCACAGTGACCCAGGAGAATCCGCATGAAGCCAGTCAAGCTCAGTTTTGCAGTTGCCATCGTTCTCGCCGCCTTGCCTCTGGCTTCGTTCGCGCAGGAAGCCGAAGCGGAGGCCGAATCGCCGTTCTCCTTCACCCTCGCGGCAACCTCCGACTACACCTTCCGCGGCGCCTCGCAGACCGACGAAGGCCCCGCGCTGCAGGGCAGCTTCACCTATACCGCGCCGGTCGGCTTCTATGCCGGCGTGTGGGCCTCGAACGTCGACTTCGGCGATGGCGGCCCGGATGCGGAAATCGACACCTACATCGGCTACAACACCGACCTGGGCGATGAGTTCGTCAACCTCGACGTCATGCTCAACCGCTACAACTACGTCGGCGGCGACAACGCCAGCGACCTGGCCTACAACGAGCTGATCACCAAGCTGACGGTCGGCGGGCACGTCAACTTCACCGTCGGCTACACCAACGACGTGTGGGCAAGCGGCGAGAACGGCTGGTACTACGCGGTAGGCGGAAGCGCCGACCTGCCCTGGGACCTGAGCCTGTCCGGCGCGGTCGGGCGCAGCGTCTTCGATGGCGGCGTGGCCCGCGATTACACCGATTACTCGGTCACGCTCAGCAAGGCCTTCGGAGACGTCAGCGTCGCCGTGGGCTACGTGGGCACCGACAGCGACGGGGCGATCAATTTCGGCGAGCTCGGCGACGACCGCGCGGTCCTGACGGTGACCTGGGCGCCGTAACCCGGTCGGCGGCCGGCGGGAAAGAAAAAGGGCGCCCAGGGCGCCCTTTTTTTGTGCTGCGCGGCAACGGATCAGTTCCAGCTCAGCACCACCTTGCCGGCCTTGCCCGCTTCCATCAGGTCGAAACCCTTCTGGAAATCGTCGATCGCCATCTGGTGGGTCAACACCTTGCCCAGCGGGAAGCCGCCCAGCACCAGCTGGGTCATCTTGTACCAGGTCTCGTACATGCGCCGGCCATAGATGCCCTGCACGGTCAGGCCCTTGAAGATGATCCGGTCCCAGTCCACGCCGGCGCCCTTGGGCAGGATGCCGAGCAGGGCGATCTTGCCACCGTGGTACATGCAATCGAGCATGTCGTTGAATGCCTGCGGATTGCCGCTCATCTCCAGGCCCACGTCGAAGCCTTCCATGTGCAGGTCGGCCATCACGTCCTTGAGCGACTGCTTGGCCACGTTGACCACACGGGTCGCGCCCATGTCGGCGGCCAGCTTCAGGCGGAAATCATTGACGTCGGTGACCACCACGTTGCGCGCGCCGATGTGCTTGCAGATGCCGGCGGCGATCACGCCGATCGGACCGGCGCCGGTGATCAGGACGTCCTCGCCGACCACGTCGAATTCCAGCGCGCAATGCGCTGCATTGCCGTAGGGGTCGAAGAACGCAGCCAGTTCGCTGGGAATCTGGTCGGGGATAGGCCACAGGTTGCTGGCCGGCATCACCATGTACTCGGCGAAGGCACCGTTGATGTTGACGCCGATGCCGACCGTATTCGGGCACAGGTGCGGCCGGCCGCCACGGCAGTTGCGGCAGTGGCCGCAGACGATGTGGCCCTCGGCCGAGACGCGCTGGCCCAACTGGTAGCCGCTGACCGCCGAGCCCAGCTCGACGATGCGGCCGACGAACTCGTGGCCGATGGTCAGGCCGGGCTTGATCGTGCGCTGGCTCCAGTCGTCCCACAGGTAGATGTGCAGGTCGGTGCCGCAGATCGCGGTCTTTTCCATCTTGATCAGCACTTCGTTGGGGCCGGGTTGCGGTACCGGCACCTGTTCCATCCAGATGCCCTTGCCGGCTTCGCGCTTGACCAGCGCCTTCATCGTTTGCGCCATGTCGGTGCAGACCCTTGCCTGAGAGGGCGCGAATTATACGCTGGCTGCGATCACGGCCAGCCACACGGAGTTTCCACCAGCCAGGGGGGCAGTGCGGCAGCAGCCGGCCCGTCGGCGCCCCAGTGCCCAGGGCGGGCCGTTCCCATGCGCCGAGCCGCGCGATGTCCGGGCGCAAGGGACGATGTTGCGGCGCGGTATCATGGCCTGGCCTTCGGCCGGCGCCGGGGCCCTCTCCCTTTCAGGAATTCCTGCCGCATGCGCATCCTGCTTGCCCGTCACGGCGAAACGCCGTGGAATGCCGAAGGCCGTTACCAGGGCCAGATCGATATCCCGCTTTCGCCGATCGGCGAAGCCCAGGCCGCGGCGCTGGGCCAGCGCCTGCAGGACGTGTCGATCACCCGCGCGGTGGCCTCGCCGCTCTCGCGTGCGCGGCGGACCGCCGAGCTGGCGCTGGGCCAGGCTCGCCTGCCGATGCTGACCACCGATGCCGACCTGCAGGAGATCGCCCACGGCGAATGGGAAGGCCTGCTGGCCAGCGAGATCAACGACAGGGACCCGCAGCGACTGCGTGCCTGGCGCGAGCAGCCGGAAACCGTGCTGATGCCCGGCGGTGAATCGCTGCAGCAGGTGCTGGATCGTTCGTGGCGCGGACTCGCCCGGGCCAGCGAAGGCCTCGGCGACGACGATACCTTGCTGGTCGTGGCCCACGACGCGGTGAACCGGGTGCTGCTGGCGCAGATCCTGGGCCTGCCCATTGCGAAGCTGTGGAGCTTCCGCCAGGCGCCGACCACGCTCAACCTGCTCGAAGGGCCGGATGTGGAGAACCTGGAGGTTGTGCGCCTGAACGACTGCGCCCACCACACCCCGTTCTTCGGCGAAGCGGTGCACCGGGCGCTGTAACCGGGAGGGCGTCGCCTTGCCCCGGCCGCCGCGCCGCCGGGCAGCGATAGCGCCCGGGTTCGCCTTGGCAGCCATCGGGCGGTGGCATCTTCCTACCCGATCTTCCCGACCAGATTGTCACCACGAGTTCCGCTATCGACCATGGACCACCCCTCCAGAACCCTTGAAGACTGGCTCGCCTACATCGAGCAGCAGCACCCGAAGTCGATCGACCTGGGGCTGGAGCGAGTGCGCGAAGTCGCCGCGAGGATGGCGTTGGGCGCACCGGCCAGCCAGGTCATCGTCGTCGGCGGGACCAACGGCAAGGGCTCCACGGTGGCTTTCATCGAAGCCATTGCCCGCGCGGCCGGGCGCAGGGTGGGCGCCTACACGTCGCCGCACCTGCGGCGCTACAACGAGCGTGTACGCATCGATGGCGAGGAGGCCGCCGACGCGGCGCTGGTCACTGCATTCGAGGCGGTGGAAGCGGCGCGCGGCGGCACCGCGCTGACCTATTTCGAGTACGGCACCCTGTCCGCGCTGTGGCTGTTCCAGCGCTCGGCGCTGGACCTGGCGGTTCTGGAAGTCGGCCTCGGCGGGCGCCTGGACGCGGTCAACCTGGTCGATGCGGACGTGGCCGTGATCACCACCGTCGACATCGACCATGTCGACTGGCTGGGCGGCGACCGCGAGGCCATCGGCGCGGAGAAGGCCGGCATCGCGCGTGCCTGGAAGCCGCTGGTGCTGGGTGAGGTCGATTCGCCGTCCAGCGTGTTGCGCCATGCCTACGCGATCGGCGCCAATGCGATCCGCATGGGCAGCGACTTCTTCCATGACCAGGTCGATGAAGGTCACTGGCGCTGGCGCGATGCCGGTTTCCAGATCGAGCTGCCGACGCCGCTGCTGCGCGCGCCGGTGCAGCGCGCCAACGCCGCGACCGCGATCGCCGCGCTGCGCGCGCTGGACGGGGAATGGCCGGACGCGGCGCTGGTCGACGGCGTGGCCTCGGCCACCCTGCCGGGCAGGTTGCAGGCCTTCGAGCGCGGCGGAATCCCGGTGATCGTCGATGTCGGCCACAACCCGCAGGCCGCGCGCCAGATCGCCACCTGGCTGCGCGCCGAGCCGGTGCCCGGCCGGACCCTGGCGGTGTTCGCCGCGCTCGCCGACAAGGACATCGAAGGCGTGGCCGCCGCGGTGCAGGAACAGGTGCAGGCCTGGTTCCTGGCCGGGCTGGAAGGGGTGGCCGGGCGCGGCCAGGCGGTGGACGCATTCGCAGGCCGCCTGGGTACGCTGGCGGCCGGCTCCGGTTCGCGCCACGTGGACGTGGCCGCCGCGCTGCAAGCGGCACTGCACGAGGCACAAGCGGGCGATCGCATCCTGGTCTTCGGTTCCTTCCACACCGTCGCCGAAGCACTGGCCGAGTTGCGTTCAGGTCGATGAGCGCGAAGCGGATTCCGCGCAACGTATAATCCGCGTGGCATTCCCGCCGCGCCGTTCCGCGAGCCCGCATGGATACCGCACTCAAACAACGCCTGATCGGCGCCGTCGTCCTGGTGGCGCTGGCGGTGATCTTCCTGCCGATGCTGATCAAGGGGCCGGCTCCGGACAGCGGCGTCTCCGATGTGCCGCTCGACGCGCCCGGCGCCCCGGCCGGACAGTACGAAACGCGCGAACTGCCCCTGGTCGTGCCCGCCGGCGCGCCTTCTGGTGGTGCGTTGGGCATGGATTCGACCAGTCCTTCGGCGACGTCGACTGCCGCCAACCCGGATGCCGCCGCGAGCGCCAGCGAAGCGCTGCCCCTGGGTGCGTCGTCTGCGCCCGAGGCGGGCATGCTGCCAGCCGGCACTGGCGCCGGGAATTTCGCCGTGAGCTTCGGCGCCTACGCCAGCCAGGCCGATGCCGACGTGGTCATCGCCCGCCTCAAGCAATCTCGGCTGTCCGCGTTCCGCGAACCGACCACCATCGCCGGCAAGACCGCCTATCGCGTGCGCATCGGCCCGTATGCCGATCGCGCCGATGCCGAAGCCGCGCGTCTGCAAGCGGTCCAGGTCCGTGGCGATGTCAAGGCGCAGGTGGTGACCCTGGATGTCGCTTCCGCAGCCCCGGCCTCGGTGGCGCAGGCGACCACGGCCGTCGCTCCGGTCACGACCCAGCCGTTGGCGGCCGAACCAGCCAAGCCGGCGCCCTCCACTCCCGCGGTTCCGCCGCCTGCGGCGACCAGGCCGGCGGCGACTCCCAAGCCCGCAACGACGCCCGCCAAGCCACCGGTTGCCGCCACCGCGCCGGCCGAGATCCCCAAACCCGCCGCGGCCAGCGTCGGCTTTGCGGTGCAGCTGGGAGCGTTTTCCAAGCCAGCCGATGCCAATGCCCTGCGCGACAAGTTGCGCGCCAGTGGTTTCAGCGCCTTCGTCGAGCAGGTCAAGACCGACAAGGGCACCCTGAACCGGGTGCGCGTCGGTCCGGTCTCCAGTCGCGCCGATGCCGACGCGCTCAAGTCGCAGGTCGCCACCAAGGTGGGGATCAATGGCATGGTCAGGCCGCATCCCTGAGTCGCCGGCTACGTGACCAGGGCCCAGGGATGAAAGGCCATATGCCGCTGCAAGGACGGACCCCGGGCGGATGATCGACATCGTGCTGCTGGTCATCCTCGGCGGATCGATGCTGCTCGGACTCATCCGCGGCCTGGTGGGCACGCTGGTCTCGACCGCGGCCTGGCTGCTGGCCGGCTGGGTTGCGTTCGAATTCGGCGGCCAGGCCGGTTTCTGGCTGTCCGATGACGGCAGCCCGACGATGTCCGAGACCTTCGGCGGCTATGCACTGAGCTTCATCAGCGTGATGGTGGTGGTGGTGGCGATCGGCGCGATGACCCGCTCGCTGGTCCAGTCGGCCGGCCTGTCGGGCATGGACCGGATGCTGGGCGCGGCGCTGGGCCTGCTGCGCGGCGCGTTCCTGGCCTGCCTGCTGGTGCTGCTGCTGGGGTTCACCCCGTTGCCGCGTGAACCGTCCTGGCGGCAATCGGCGGTATTGCCGGTGCTGGTGCCGGGGGCGGGCTGGATGCGTTCGAAGCTGCCGGACTGGTCGATGCCGGAAATGGATTTTCGCAATCCGCTCCCCGCGGGCGATAATGCCCGCGTCGACGCCGCTGCCGTGCCCCTGTTGCAGGGAGTCGTGCGGCAAGCCATCGAAGGCGCCAGGACCGGTCCATCGCCACGGCCGGCGGCCGGGGATCCGGCGAACATCGAGGAAGGCGGGCAGGATCCCGCGAACATCGAGGCGACCGGCCAGGCGCAAGCCGACCCGGCCGACATCCACGCGGCAAGGCAAGGCCCCCACGACCGGCAACGGTCCAGTTCGCAATAGAGCGGAGTACGCAAACCATGTGCGGCATCGTCGGAATCGTCGGCAACCAGAACGTTGCCGGCCAGCTTTATGACGGACTGACCGTCCTCCAGCATCGCGGCCAGGACGCGGCCGGCATCGCCACCGCCGACGGCACCCGCCTGCGCGTGCACAAGGACAACGGACTGGTCCGCGACGTGTTCAACCCCAAGGCCATGAGCACGCTGGAAGGGCGGGTGGGCATTGCCCATTGCCGCTATCCCACCGCCGGCTCCGAGGGCCTGGACGAAGCGCAGCCGTTCTACGTCAATTCGCCGTATGGCATCGCCCTGGCCCACAACGGCAACCTGATCAACACCGAGGCGCTGCGCCAGGACGTGTTCGCCGAGGATCGGCGCAACATCAATACCGATTCGGACAGCGAAGTGCTGCTGAACGTGTTCGCCCACGAGCTCGATCGGCAGCGGACCCTGTCGCCGGAGACCGCGATCCGCGCCGTCGCCGGCGTGCATCGCCGGGTCAAGGGTGGCTACGCGGTGGTCAGCGTGGTCCTGGGCCTGGGCCTGGTGGCATTCCGCGACCCGCATGGCATCCGTCCGCTGGTGCTCGGCAAGCGCGAACACAATGAAGGCAACGAGTACATCGTCGCTTCCGAGTCGGCAGCCCTGGACATCCTCGGCTTCCAGCGCGTGCGCGACGTGCAGCCAGGCGAGGCCATCGTCATCACCGCGCGCGGCGAGCTCTTCGCCGAGATCTGCGCCGAGCCGCAGCAGCATGCGCCGTGCATCTTCGAATACGTGTATTTCGCCCGCCCCGATTCGATGATCGACAACGTGTCGGTGCACAAGGCGCGCATGCGCATGGGCGTGAAGCTGGGCGAGAAGATCCTGCGCCTGCGTCCCGACCATGACATCGACACCATCATCCCGATCCCCGACACCTCGCGCGACGCGGCGCTGGAGATCTCCAACGTGCTGGGGGTGAAGTACCGCGAGGGCTTCATCAAGAACCGCTACGTAGGCCGCACCTTCATCATGCCGGGGCAGGGCGAACGGGTGAAATCGGTGCGCCGCAAGCTCAATCCGATCAACCTGGAATTCCGCAACCGCGTGGTCCTGCTGGTCGACGACTCGATAGTCCGCGGCACCACCAGCCAGCAGATCGTGCAGATGGCCCGCGACGCGGGCGCGCGCAAGGTCTACCTGGCCTCGGCGGCGCCGCCGGTGCGCCATCCCAACATCTACGGCATCGACATGCCCGCGGTCGACGAGCTGGTGGCCAACGAGCGCAGCATCGAGGAGATCGAGAAGTTCCTCGGCTGCGACTGGCTGATCTACCAGGACCTGGCGGACCTCGAGGCCTCGGTGCGCGAGGGCAACCAGCAGTTGCAGCGTTTCGATTCGTCGTGCTTCGACGGCGACTACGTCACCGGCATCGAGCCGGGCTACTTCGAGCGCATCGAGTCGCTGCGTTCGGACGAGGCCAAGCGCAAGCGTCGGGTGTCGTGAGCGTCGCATCGGTCGTTCCCGGTTTTCCGGGAACGGCGGGTTGAGGGGCATGCCTTCCCTGTTCGATGCAGCGCGTGCATGCCTCGACGCGTCGTCAGCCGATGAGAAGGTGGCGCTGACCCAGCGCCTTGCCGCATCGTTCATGCGCGGCGAGCTGGACATCCCCGATGCTGCGCCACCACCGGAGCCGATCCGCATGCCCGGTCGTCCCGCCCGCCCCAGGCTGGTGCCTGCGCGCGAGCTTCCGCAGCGCGGGATCGGCAGCGCCGAAGGTCGCGCCGCCTTCATCCACGCCATCGCCCACATCGAGCTCAACGCCATCGACCTGGCCTGGGACGCGGTCTACCGCTTCCGTGGCCTGCCGGCGCAGTTCCATGCCGACTGGGTGGGGGTGGCCAACGACGAATCCCGGCACTTCGTGCTGTTGCGCGACCGCCTGCGCGGGCTGGGCCACGAGTACGGTGATTTCGATGCGCACAATGGATTGTGGGAAATGGCCGAGAAGACCGCGCACGACGGCTTGGCCCGCATGGCGCTGGTGCCGCGCGTGCTCGAAGCGCGCGGCCTGGACGTGACCCCGGGGATGATCGCCAAGCTGCGCAACCTCGGCGACAGCGCCAGCGTGGAAATCCTCGAGTTGATACTAGCCGAGGAAGTCGCGCACGTGGCCGCCGGCTCGCACTGGTATCGCTGGTACTGCGAACGGGCCGGGGTGGAGCCACGTTCCACTTTCCGCGATTTGTTGGCGAAATATGCCGGCCCGGTGTTGCGCGGCCCGTTCAATCACCAGGCACGGCTGCTGGCCGGCTTCGACGCCGAGGAAATCACCGCGCTGGAGCAGCTTGCCCCTTAGCAGGGGGGCGTTCCGGCGGCGCTCTTTCCAATGCGGATGGAAGGACCGAAACGCAGGCGCCCGCGGCTAGGACGCCTGCAGCGAGTCGAGCTGGAAGCCGTCGGCGTCCACCCGCAGTACCGATCCCTGCTCGTACCAGTCACCGAGCACGATGCGCTCGCACTGGCGCCCCGCCACTTGCAGGCTGTGCACGTCCGGACGATGGGTGTGGCCGTGGATCATCCGTTCGATGCCATAGCGGGCGAAGGTCGCCTCGACCGTGGCCGGGGTCACGTCGGTGACGGTTTCGAAACGCACCTCGTTGCCGCCCTCGCGCAGCCTGGCCTGGTGCGCCTGGCTGGCTGCTCGCGCCTGTGCCGCGAATGCCAATCGTGCCGATAGCGGCTGCGACAGGAACTGCGCCTGCCAGGCCGGATTGCGGGTCTGCGCGCGAAAGGCCTGGTAGGCAAGGTCGCCGCTGCACAGCAGGTCGCCATGCATCAGCAGGGTAGGCTTGCCGTACAGGACGACGACGGACGGGTCGGGCAGGATGCGGAAGCCGGCCCGCGACGCATAGTCCTGTCCTACCAGGAAATCCCGGTTCCCCCGGATGAAGTGGACCGGTACGCCTCGATCGGCCAGCGGGGCGAGCACTGCCGCCACGGCGGCCCC
>SEHC01000034.1 GCA_004173415.1 Lysobacteraceae bacterium | reverse complement strand
CGCTGGCCGCAAGGCGCGCCGCCGCACATCGCGCAGCAGATCGAGAAGGAGCTGGCGCTGATCGCGGTGAAGGAATACGAAGCCTTCTTCCTGACCGTGGAGGACATCGTCCGCTTCGCCCGCAACCGCGGGATCCTCTGCCAGGGCCGCGGCTCGGCGGCGAACTCCGCGGTGTGCTTCGCCCTGGGCATCACCGCGGTCAATCCCGCCGAAAGCCGGCTGCTGATGGCGCGCTTCATCTCCGAGGAGCGCGACGAGCCGCCCGACATCGACGTGGATTTCGAACACGAGCGCCGCGAGGAAGTGCTGCAGCAGCGCCTGGCCGAAGCCGGATTCGATCCGGACAATCCGCTGATCGCGCGCGTGCTGGCAGTGACCCGCGCCTTGAACGGCCATCCGCGCCACCTCTCACAGCACGTCGGCGGCTTCGTGATCTCCGATGCCTCGCTGTGCACGGTGGTGCCGGTGGAGAACGCGGCGATGGAAGAGCGCACCATCATCCAGTGGGACAAGGACGACCTGGAGACCATGAAGCTGCTCAAGGTCGACTGCCTGGCGCTGGGCATGCTGACCTGCATCCGCAAGGCGGTGGAACTGTTGCAAAAGCATCGCGGCCGGGCCATCGACATCGCCGCCTTGCCCAATGACGACGCCGACACCTACGCGATGATCCAGGCCGCCGACACCGTGGGCGTGTTCCAGATCGAATCCCGCGCGCAGATGAGCATGTTGCCGCGGCTGAAGCCGGCCTGCTTCTACGACCTGGTGGTGGAAGTGGCGATCGTGCGTCCGGGTCCGATCCAGGGCGGCATGGTCCATCCCTACCTGCAGCGGCGCATGGGCCGGGAGCAAGTCAGCTATCCCTCGCCGGAGATGAAGGACATCCTTGGCCCCACCCTGGGCGTGCCGCTGTTCCAGGAGCAGGTGATGGAACTGGTGATGCACGCCGCCGATTACAGCGATGGCGAAGCCGACCAGCTGCGCCGCTCGATGGCCGCCTGGAAATCCGGCGGCGACATGGAGCCGCATCGCCTGCGCGTGCGCGAGAGGATGACCGTCAAGGGCTATGCGCCGGAGTTCATCGAACAGATCTTCGAGCAGATCAAGGGCTTCGGTTCCTACGGTTTCCCGCAGAGCCACGCCGCCTCGTTCGCCAAGCTGGTGCTGATCAGCTGCTGGCTGAAACGGCACGAGCCGGCGGCGTTCTTCTGCGGCCTGCTCAATGCCCAGCCGATGGGCTTCTACAGTCCCAGCCAGATCGTGCAGGACGCGCGGCGCGGGCGGGGAGGGCGCGTCGGCCTGGAATTCCTGCCGGTGGACGTGATGCACAGCGACTGGGACAACACCCTGGTCGGCGGCATGCCCTGGCGTGGCCCGCAGACGCAGGGCGCGCAGCCCGCGATCCGGCTGGGCCTGCGCCAGGTCTCCGGCATTTCCGAAGCCACCGGCAATGCGATCGGCGAGGCGCGAAGGCGTTCGCCGTTCCTCGATGTCACCGACCTGTGCCTGCGCGCCAACCTGGACGCGAAGGCGCGCGGGCTGCTGGCCGAAGCCGGTGCGTTGCAGGGCCTGGCCGGCAATCGCAACAACGCACGCTGGATCGTGGCGGGGGTGGAACGCCAGCGTCCGTTGTTTCCGGGCAGTCCCGTCGAAGCACGGGTTGCGCTTCCCGAGCCTGGAGCAGGCGAGGATGTTGTTTCTGATTACCGCGCCACCGGACTGACCCTGGGCGCGCATCCGCTTTCGTTGCTGCGCGATAAATTGCAGGCGCGACGCCTGCTCGACTCGCGCCAACTGCAGGACCGCCGCCACGGCAGCCAGGTGCATGCGGTGGGCCTGGTCACCAACCGGCAGCGGCCGCAGACCGCCGGCGGCACCATGTTCCTGACCCTGGAAGACGAACACGGGATGGTCAACGTGGTGGTATGGGAGCAGGTCGCACTGCGCCGGCGCCAGGCACTGCTTGGCGCCAGGCTGCTGGCCGTGCGCGGACGCTGGGAACGGGTCGACGGCGTGGCCCACCTGATCGCCCGCGACATGCAGGATCTCAGTGGGTTGCTCGGCGGCCTGCGCACGGCTTCACGGGACTTCCATTGAACGCCGCCGGCGCGTTCTCGCTGGACCTGTTCGCCGGAGCGCCGATGCAACTGGTGGACGACGCCGAGGGCGGGATTCGCTACTGGTCCGGTTTCGCGGGCCCTGCGCTGGCGCGTCGATGGTTCATGGAATTGCGGGCGGGGGCCGACTGGAGGCGGATGCAGCGTCCGATGTACGACCGCATCGTGGAAGTGCCGAGGCTGTTGGCCGGGTATCGGGCCGATGGATTTCCCGTGGACCTGCCCTTGGAGGAAATGCTGGCCCGCGTCCGCGAGCGGGCTCCGGCTCCATACAACAGCGTAGGCCTCAACCTCTACCGGGACGGCAACGACAGCGTGGCCATGCACAACGACAAGCTGCACCAGTTGCTGGCCCCGCATCCGATCGCACTGGTCTCGCTGGGCGAGCCGCGGCGCATGCTGATCCGCAGGAAGGGTGGTGGCGGCCGCGGCGACCGCCAGGCCCTGGCCGTCGACCTGGAGCCCGGCAGCCTGCTGTGCATGAGCCATGCGTCTCAAGTCACCCACGACCACGGCATTCCCAAGACCCGGCGGATGCAGGGCCCACGACTCAGCGCGGTGTTCCGCGTGCGGCCTGCCGCAGGAGGCGGTTGAACCTTACCCGTAGTCGATTCGAGGAAAGCCTGGGATCGCGGCGGGATCGGGAAAGACGCCATCACGCATTGAATGGAAAGCCCCCGGCGGACGCGGGCGAATCCAGCGCCGGGGGCTATTTGCAGCCCGAATGCCCGACCGGCAAATCACCTGGCCTGCAGTTTCTTCGCCTCTTCCAGGTGCGTGGCCACATGCCCGCGCGTCTCGGTCAGATGGTCCTTGACCGGCCCGGCCGAGGCCAGGCTGAGCAGCCGACCATCGATGAGCGCCAGGGCTTCGGTGTGACCCTTGACCATGGCATCCACGTAGGCGGTTTCGTACTCCTTGCCGGACCTCTTGCCCAGTTCGGCAAGGTCGGATTTGCTTTTCTCCTGCATGCTCTGTACTTCAGGGGTGCTGGCCAGGGTGCCGAGCTGCCGGGTCCTGGCCAGGTTCTCCCCGTGCTGCTGTTCCATCATGTTGGCGTAAGCCAGGACCGGAGCCGAGACCTGCTTGGACTTGGCCTGCTGCGCGGCGTCTATTTCATGCTGGTTGATCGCCCCCAGCAATCCGAGGGCCAGCGAGTCGTCGGTGGTCGCGGCGGTCGTGGCGGTGGGGGCATCGCCCTGCACTGCCGCGGTTGGATCCGGGGCCGGCGCAATGTCGGCCTCGTTGCTCGGCGAGGGCGTGGTGGTCGGTTCGTCGACCGGGGTGTCGCGGCGATCGCAGGCAGTGCCTACCAAAGCCAAGGCCAGCGAAGTGGAAAGGATCAGTGATCGGTTGCTCATGGATCGGTCCTGGATTGCCCTCGGGCGGTGACGCGACCCTTGCAGGGAGGTCGTTAAGACGCCGACAACTTCCCGTTCAGCCGATGGCCTGCATGCGGCGATACCAGTGCCATGCCTCCGGCGGGAGCAGGGGAGCCGGGTCCATCTCCAAGGCGGTGTAGGCATCGAGCGCATCCCGCAGCGTGCGTTCCACCTGGACAGGGTCGGCGCAGCGGCCGGATTCGACCGCCTCGAGCTGCGCCTCCGCCCATGCATACAGTTGGTCGCCCCGTCGTGACAGTGCCGCACGCAGCCAGGGACGCACGGGCGCATGGACCCGGTGGCCGCGCTGCTCCAGCATGCGGCCCCGCAGCGCAAGCGCCGGGCCGGCGCCACGGAACCATTCGGTATGGCCGGCAGCCTCGCGGCGGACCGTCATCGGCGGGGGCGCATTGTGATCTGCCAGTGGCCGCCGCAGTTCCAGTTCCAGCTGGCGCGCATCGCGCACGGTTTCGGTCTCCACCAGCATCCCCGCATCGAGATCGAAGAACTCGAACCAGCGTCTGTGCAGCGCCGACACACGCGACAGCGGATCGCGCGAGAATCCGATCTTGCAGTGGTCCTCCCACAGGGAGGGAAACACATAGACGAAGGCATATCCGTCCATTGCCGTACCTCATCGTGCGCTGCGCGACCGGCCTGCCGCTCCCGGCATGCCGGTGGGCGGTGCTTCCCGCCCCGATACACTGCGTCCGCCATAGGCATGCGACTTGAGCCGCTCGTCGGAAACAAACGCCTGCAACGAAGGACCCTTGGCGTGCGCTTCCAGCCGACGCGCCTGGTCGTCCAGGCGCCTGATCGCTGCAAGCCGGTCTTCACGGCCCAGCTTCGCCTCGGTAACCGCCTTCTTGAGCACGCCGATGGTCTGGTCGTAGACCAGGGTGGGCACGGGGAAGGGGTGGCCGTCCTTGCCGCCATGGGCCAGTGAAAAGCGGGCCGGGTCGGTGAAACGACACGGGGCGCCATGCAGGACTTCGGCCACCATCGCCAGGGCACGCAACGTGCGGGCACCCACACCCGGCACCTGCAGCAGCTCGGCAAAATCACGCGGCCCGCACTCTGCGGCGGCAGCCAGGCTTCCGTGCAGGCGGCGAAGCACCACGTCGCCACCTTGGAGGTCATGGTGGTCGGGCAGCACCAGATGCGGCAACAACTCCATCTGCGCGCCGCGGGGCGGCGGAGGCGCAGCCGTGGCGCGCACCTGCCTCCGTTCCCTGCTGAGGAACTCGCGCGCGATCGCGTCCGGGCCCAGCGTGTCCAGCACCTCGATCTGCGCCCGGCGCGAGGGGGCCGCGCGGCGATCGGCCAGGTTGATGATGAGGCCCCGTGCAGGGCCTTCGATCGCCGCATGCGGCGCATCGACGAAGCTCTCCAGATCTTCGGACAGCCAATGGTAGCGACGGGCCTGCCCGCGGCCGCCATTCATTCCCTGCTGCACCACTACCCAGCGGCCATCGTCGGTGACGATGAAGCCGTGCAGGTACAGCTCAAAGCCGTCCTGCACCGCAGCGCTGTCGACCTTGGCCACCAGTCGGCTGGTGCGGGCCAGTGCCGCACCGTCCAGTCCGGTACGCTGGCCGACCGCCGCCAGCTCGTCCGGCGTCGCCCGCGAGTGGCGGCCGCGGCCCCCGCAGACATGGATTCCCAGTTCGCCCGCGAGCGGCGCAAGCCCGCGCTTGAGTGCGCCGATGACGCTGGTAGTGATGCCCGAAGAATGCCAGTCCATGCCCATCACGGCACCGAGGGATTGGAACCAGAACGGATGCGCCAGTCGCCGCAGCAGTTCGTCGCGGCCATAGGCATGCACGATGGCCTCGCTCATCACCGCGCCCAGCCGGGTCATGCGGTCCGCGAGCCACCGCGGCACATGCCCGCCATGCAGCGGCAGGTCCGCGCTTCCCGCCCGTCTCGTCATTGTTCGGCTTCGCCCATGCGTGTTGCCTGCATGATGTCGCCGGCCGGTCTCAGATCCTGCGTCGCGACCGCCCCGGCGGGCCCTTGTGGGGCGCACGCAGCGCACGCCAGCGGGCTGCATGCCGCTCCGATGGCTGAACCGTCAGTGGATTCGGAAGCATCTTGTGAGGACGACTGGCCGCGGAATTGACCCCCGCTTACGAACACCGGATCGATGCTGGATGCACGACGCTTCGTCGTGCACACAAGGAATCCGCGATGGGCAACAACCAGAACAACACCGGGCAGCAGGGACAGCAGGGCGGCCAGGGCCAGCAACGCGAGCAGGGCCAGCAGCCGGATCGCCAGCGCGAGCAGGCGCAGCAGGAAGGTGGACGCAACCAGGCCGGCCAGGCCAACGAAGAAGAGGAATAAGACCCGCAAGGTCGACGGAGAAGGCCCTGCTTTGCAGGGCCTTTCTTTGTCCGGGCGTCAGCCAGGTCACCCCGTCATTTGCGCAGAGTGCGTTTCATCAGGGCGCGGCGGGAAACATGTTCGTTGCCATCCACGTGCCAGCGCCAGGGCTGGTGTTCGGCGCGGGTGATGCCTACGCGCCTGGTGACCAGCGGATGGTCGGGTGGCGCCAGCCCGTCGTCCCACACCTGGATCCGCGACCCGGCATCGGTCAGGTCCAGCCCGTTGTCATGGCCGGTGATGCCCATCGCCGCGGTCAGCCGGCCCGGTCCGCTGGCGATCAGGTTGGCCGCCTTCACTCCGCCGCGCGCGCGCC
Organism: Lysobacteraceae bacterium; assembly: GCA_004173415.1. GTDB lineage: Bacteria > Pseudomonadota > Gammaproteobacteria > Xanthomonadales > Xanthomonadaceae > Pseudoxanthomonas_A. The sequence goes on along the minus strand of SEHC01000034.1, from coordinate 4,353 downwards.
GCAGCGCTTCGATCGCACTCAGAGGTTGCAGTGCCCTGATCAGCACCGCGCTGCCAGGCAAGCCGCCGGAGACGACGTTGGCGGCCCAATGCATGCCGTAGATGAAATACACATACAGGTGGCCGGGCTGGCCGAACATCACCTGGGTGCGCGGCGTGGGCCCGCGGTAGCTGTGGGCCGCGGCGTCTTCGGCCCCGCAGTACGCCTCCACTTCGACGATGCGACCGCTGCGTCCGTCTAGGTTGACCAGCACCTTGTTCAGCAGCATCGGGGCAAGCAGCCGCGCATCCCGGTCATAGAACTCGCGGGGCAGTGGCTTCATGCCGGTTCGTACCGCACCTGGCACTTCTCGCAGAAGAAGCTCCTGCGCCGGGTAGCCCCCAGATGCGCCTTGGACAGCGGTCGCCCGCATCGCGGGCAGGTACGCCGGGTGTGCACCAGCCAGTGCTGGCGCAACACGTACCGGCGTTTCCATTCGAGGAAATCGAAACTGTACTGGCGGGCCTCACGGATCAGTGCGGACAACTTGCGCGGTGGCAGGGCGCCGATCTGGCTGCAGGGATGGATCAGGGTGCGGAACAGCACCTCGTTCTTGATGATGTTGCCAACGCCCGCGAAAACGTCCTGGTCGAGCAGCGCATCGCAGACCAGGATCTCGCCCCGTGCTTTCAGTTTGCGCCGCGCCTTGGTCGGATTCCACTGCGCGGACATCACGTCGCCCTCCCAGTCGTAGGCCTGGTCCAGGTCGCCCTCGATGTAGCGTGCCGAACAGGTGTAGAAATTGAGATGGCCGCTGTCGAATTCGAGCCGGACCCGCGGCGGGGACGGCTTGTCTTCGTTGATCCGGTAGGTGCCGAACATCAGCAGGTGGATGCGCAGGCTGAAGCCGGAGAACTGGATGAGGAAATGCTTGCCCCAGCTGCGCATGGCGAGGATGCGGCGCCCCTTCATCCTGTCCAGGTCGAGCTTGGCATTGCCGCTGGCCGCACGCACGGTCTTGCGGGCGAACACAGCCGCCTCCTCGCGCAGGATGACGATGGACGGACCCTCAGGCACCGTGCCGTCCTCTGGCGAGGCTTGCCGCCGGTTGGGCAAGCAGCGACTGCAGGGTCGCTGCGTCGGCCACCGCATGGCCATGGGCCGTGTTGTCGAACACCACCCAGACTTCCGCCGACCGTGCTGCCTGGCGAAGAGCCGGCACCAGCTCGACCAGCGTGTCGTTGGAATAAGCGCTGTAATAGATCCGCGGCGCGCCATGCAGGCGCCAGTAGCGCCAGCGCCCGGTCGCACTGGGTAGTCTTGCCTCCTCGCTCCCGGGCGGCGGATCGGCGGCGATCCGGTTGATCGCGTGTCGTTCCCATACCACGTTGGCGGCAGCGGAGAACCAGCTCGGATGCCGCGGTTCGCAGAGCAGCGGCAGCCGTGGCTTGACCCGGCGCCTGAGCATGCCGAAGAACGTATTGGCGAGCCGCGCGTCGAAGGCCAGGCTGGGAGGCAGTTGCACCAGCAGGCCTCCGAGTTTGTTGCCCAGGCCGCTGCACTCGCCAATGAAGCGGTCGAGCAGCGCGCCCGCGCCGAGCAGGCGGTGCTCATGGGTGATCGCCTTGGGCAGCTTGACGCTGAAGCGGAAGTCCTTCGGCACCGACGCGGCCCATCTTGCGTAGGTGCTGGCCTGGTGCGGACGGTAGAAGGAGGAGTTGATCTCGACCCCGTTGAAGCGCGAGGCGTAACGCTCCAGCGCCGAGCCTTCGGAACCGAACAGGTGACGATGCGGGCCAGGAATGGACCAGCCTGCGCAGGCGGCGACTATCGCGCCCATCGTTGGCGTGCTTGCGTGCGGCTGCGCATGATCTCGACGGCGTGCATTGCAGTGGGCTCATGATCGTCCCCATCCCGGGTCAACGCATCGTGAAAGCAGCGCATAGCCGTCAGGCAGTGCGGTGCCGGGTCACCATGGCATAACAATCGGCTGCTTATAAGTCATGCAATGCATCTTCTCCAGGAAGCCGGCATGGGCATCGCCACCAGTCCGGAACGATTCGCCAAACTCACCGAAGCGGTACGCCTGCAGGGCGTGGAGCGTTGCCTGCCGTATCCGGACATGACCGAGGTTCCGTCGGGGTATTCGCGCTTCGCCCAGGCAGACGCCGCCGCCCATGGACTGGAATGGGACGACCTGTGTCCGGCCTATGCGCTGGCGCTGCTGACCCGGGGCGGCTACCGGTTGCCGGAGGACGCCGAGGCGATGGAGGTGCTGTGGGACGAGCTGGGCGGGGAGTCGACCAAGCTGTGGAGCGAGGTGGCGACCGTGGTGCCACGCGCATGGCGCTGGCTGTCCCTCAAGGGCGCATCGGCGAGCGCCAGCTAGCGCAGGTGCACGTGGAGTCCGAAAGATGGTTCCAGCCGATTTGCAGACCATGCCATGAGCCTGACCGAGTATCGACGCAAGCGGGAATTCTCCGGCACCCGCGAACCGCAGCCCGGCAAGTCGCTGCCCAAGGGCAAGCGCGCGATCTTCGTCGTCCAGTTGCACCATGCCAGCCGCCGCCACTACGACTTCCGCCTGCAGGTCGGCGATGCGCTGAAGAGCTGGGCCGTGCCCAAGGGCCCGTCCTACGATCCCTCGGTCAAGCGCATGGCGGTCGAGGTCGAGGACCATCCGGTCGACTACGCGCAGTTCGAAGGAGACATTCCCAAGGGCCATTACGGCGGCGGCCACGTCGCCCGTTTCGATCATGGCGTGTGGGCGACCGAAGGCGACCCCGAGGCACAACTGGCCAAGGGGCACCTGCGTTTCGAATTGTTCGGCAGCAAGCTCAAGGGCGGCTGGCACCTGGTCCGCTCGGGCAAGCCCGCCAGGCAGCCGCAGTGGCTGCTGTTCAAGGACAAGGATGCCTATGCCGGAATGCTGGAAGCCGACGACCTCCTGGCTGACGTGGCGCCCCCGCCGGCCGAGGACCTCAAGCGCGCGGGCAAGGGCAAGCCGGCACGCAAGCGGCTCACGGAAGTGGCAGCCGTGGCCAGGCCGCGCAAGGCCGGTTGGGCCGCCCGGGCGCTGAAGCTGCAGGGCGCGGCGAAGAAGGCGTCCAGCGGCGAAGCCTTCGCGCCACAGCTGGCGCGTCTTGGTGAGGCGCCGCCCAAGGGCGATCAATGGCTGCACGAGATCAAGTGGGACGGGTACCGGATCGTCGCCAGCGTCACCAAGGGCAAGGCGAGGCTGTGGTCGCGCAATGCGATCGAATGGACGCAGAAGATCCCGGAGATCGCGATGGCGATCGAATCGCTCGGGTTGGCGAGTGCGTCCCTGGATGGCGAGTTGATCGCCGGCAGCGGCACCAAGCAGGACTTCAATCTACTGCAGGGCACCTTGTCGGGAGAGAAGCAGGGCAGTCTGAGCCTGGTCGTGTTCGACCTGCTGCACCTGGACGGGGTCGATGTCAGCGGGGCGCCGCTGCACGAGCGCAAACAGTTGCTGCATTCACTGCTGCAGGACCCGCCGGCGCACCTGAGCTACAGCTCGCATATCGAGGGGGACGGGGAACAGGCCTTCCAACTCGCCGTCGACCGGCATTTCGAAGGGATCATCTCCAAGCGTTCCGATCGCCCGCATCAGCCGGGCCGCAGTGACGACTGGCGCAAGACCAAGAGCCTGGCCAGCGATGAATTCGCCGTGGTCGGATTCACCGCGCCCAAGGGCGCGCGGCAGGGATTCGGTTCGCTGCTGCTGGCCAGGCCCGATCCCGAGCATGGCTGGTCCTACGCAGGCAGGGTCGGTTCGGGTTTCTCCGATGAGCTCATCCGCCAGGTCAGCAAGGCACTGGAAAAAAATGGCGCGCAGGCCAGGCCCAGCGTGCACGTGCCGCCGCACGATACCGATTTGCGCTCGGCCAGGTGGTTCAAGCCGGCGGCGGTGGTGGAGGTGTTCTACCGCGGCATCGGCGGGCATGGCTTGCTGCGCCAGCCCTCGCTCAAGAGTCTGCGACCCGACAAGAAGCCCGGCGACCTGGTCGACTCGGACCGGCCGGCCAAAGCCAAGGGAGCTTCGATGAAAAAAGCCGCCAATAGCGCCTCCGCCGGCAAGCAGTCCAAGAGCGGCCAGGAGGAACGGTTCCGCCTCACCAGCCCGACCCGTGTCGTGTTTCCCGATACCGGAACGACCAAGCAGCAGGTCGCCGATTACTACCAGGCAGTGATGCCGTGGCTGCTGCCGGAGATCATCGACCGGCCGCTTTCAATCATCCGCTGCACCCAGGGCGTCGGCCGTCCCTGCTTTTTCCAGAAACACCAGACCGCCGGACTGGAACGGGTCGACGCGGTCAGCCTGCGCGAGGAGGCCGGCAACAACGCCGACTA
>SEHC01000435.1 GCA_004173415.1 Lysobacteraceae bacterium | reverse complement strand
CCGGATTCCTCGCGCTACTGGCCGGCCGACGAGTATCAAGTCGGCACCAGCCCGCCGAGCTACGACAAGCAGTTCGTGCGCGACCACCTGGAGACGCTGGACTGGGACAAGACCGCGCCGGGACCAGGGCTGCCGGCGGAAGTGATCGAACGCACGCGGGCGAAGTATGCCGAGGCGTTGCAGAAACTGGCGGGGATCGTCGTCGACTGAAGCACCGCTCTCTTTGCTGGTCATCCGCGCCAAGGCGGGGACCCAGCGACGGGACGATCCCAAAGCAAAGGTACTGGGTCCCCGCCTTCGCGGGGATGACGGCTCGATTGTCGGCGCGACTTCCCCTGGTCGCGGAGTTCACAGCCCCCTGCGCAGGAGCATGCGATGAACAGCGGATACCTGTACCTGGCCATCGCCATCGTCGCCGAGGTGATCGCCACCAGCGCGTTGAAGGCCTCGGAGGGCTTCACCCGCAGCGGCCCGTCGCTGGTGGTCGGGATTGGCTACGCGGTCGCGTTCTACTTCCTGTCCCTGGTGCTGAAGACCGTCCCGGTCGGAGTGGCCTACGCCATCTGGTCCGGAGTGGGCATCGTGCTGATCGCCAGCATTGGCTGGCTGCTGCTGAAACAGCCGCTGGATGCGGCGGCCATGCTCGGCATCGGCCTGATCGTGGCCGGCGTGGTGGTGATCCAGCTGTACTCTAAATCCGCCGCCCACTGAGGGCAGGCGGCGCGGAAACGGCCGCACCGATGGGCTATGCTCCGTACCCTAGCGCACTGCCCCCGGGAGAGACCGATGAACGCAACCGCAGAACGCCCCATCGACCGCTTCTTCGCCCATTATTCGGCCGACCACCAGAACCAGACCAACCAGCGGATCCACGTGTTCGCGGTGCCGCTGATCCTGTGGTCGGTGATCGCGCTGGTCTGGTGTGTTCCGGTGTTCGGCACCCTGTTCAAGAGCGGGATCTGGGCGGCGCTGGCGATGTTCGCCACCTGGATGTTCTACAACCGCCTGTCGCGTCCGATCGGCTACGGGATGCTGGCGATCTTCTTCACCATGGCCTGCGTGTGCCGCCTCATCGAGCAGAGCTTCGGGGTGCAGACCCTGCTGTACACGGCCATCGTGGTGTTCGTGGTCGCCTGGATCGCGCAGTTCATCGGCCACAGCAAGAAATTCGAAGGCAAGAAGCCGAGCTTCCTCACCGACCTGACCTACCTGCTGATCGGCCCGATCTGGGTGCTGTCCAAGTTCTATCGCAGGATGGGCTGGAAGTACTGAGCCCTTTGCAGAGCCGGGCTTGCCCGGCTCTACGGCCCGCGGGAAGTTTCATGGGCGGACAGGGAAAACATCGCGGCCGTGGGATCGAACGGGCGCGGCGCGTAACCGAAATCCCGTCGCGCCGCCTGCGCATCGAAGACCAGGTCCTCTGCCATCCGCGCCACGGCCGCATCGCCCGGCCCCCGCATCAGGCCCAGGGCATGGGCGGTGGCCAGCGCAGCCCTGAACGCCGGCGCGGGCACGCGGAGCAACCGCGCCGGCGGCCGCAGCGCCGCCAATACCCGCTCCACCATCTGCGCATAGCCCAGGGTCTCGCCGCCGGGCAGCGCGTAGCTGCGCCCCGCCGCCGCCTCGCTGTCGAGCACCGCCATCGCCGCATCGGCCAGGTCCTGCACGTGCACCGGCTGGCGCAGGCCATTGGCATCGCGCGGCAGCACGAAGAAGCCGGTGCGCCGTGCCAGCTGCGCGATCCGGGTCAGGCTGAGGTCGCGCGCCGCGCCATAGACCAGGGTCGGGCGCAGCACCGTGGCCGCGCTGCGCCGCTCACCGGCCCGCGCGAACAACCGCGATTCGGCCTCGCCCAGCCGCAGCGCCAGGTCGCGCTCATGCGCATCGGCGGAGGCCTGCTTGGTGTCGATGCTGGACGCCGAGCTGGCCGCTGCCGCCAAACACCAGCGCCTTGCGCACTAGGGCTTCCCGGGCCGCAGCGCATGGCGCAGCCAGGCCCAGCCGACCGTCGCCGACACCACCGAGGCGCACAGCACGCCGAGCACGGACGCCTCGCCCAGGTGACCGCCGGCGGCGGTGTAGGCCAGGTTGGAGATGAACAGGCTCATGGTGAAGCCGACCCCGCACAACATCCCCAGGCCGATCATCGCCTTCAGGTCCATGCCGTCGGGAAAACGGGCGATGCCCGCTGCACGGGCCAGCACGGCCACGCCAACGATGCCCACCGGCTTGCCCAGTACCAGTCCCAGCACGATGCCCAGCGGCACCGGCGCCAGCACGTCGCGGGCCTGCAGCCCGGAGAGGACCAAGCCGGCGTTGGCGAAGGCGAACAGTGGCAGCACCAGGTAGGCGACCCAGGGATGCAGCGCATGTTCCAGCGATTCCAGCGGCGAGGGAGCGCTGGCATCACGCCCGCGCAGCGGAATCAGCAGGCCGGTGACCACGCCCGCCAAGGTCGCGTGCACGCCGGATTTCAGCACACACAACCAGACCAGCGCGCCCAGCAGCAGGTACGGCCACAGCCGGGTCACGCCGCGCCAGTTCAACAGCAGCATCAGGCCGATCCCGGCCCCGGCCCACGCCAGCGCGCCGACGGCCAGGTCATGGGTATAGAAGATCGCGATGATCAGGATCGCGACCAGGTCGTCGACCACCGCGATGGTCGACAGCAGCAGCTTCATGCCGAACGGCACGCGCGAGCCCAGCAGGGCCAGGATGCCCAGGGCGAAGGCGATGTCGGTGGCGGTCGGGATGGCCCAGCCACGCAAGGCGGTGGCGTCGCCCTGGTTGACGCTCCAGAACAGCATCGCCGGCACCGCCACGCCGCCGATCGCGCACAGCACCGGCAGCAGCATCTGCTCGCGGCTGGAGAGCTGGCCGCTCAGCGCTTCGCGCTTGATCTCCAGCGCCACCAGCAGGAAGAACACGGCCATCAGGCCATCGTTGATCCAGTGCCCTGCGTCCTTGACCAGGACGAAATCGCCGACGGTGAACCCCAGCGGGAACTCGCGGAAGGCAACGTAGGCGTCATTCCAGGGAGAATTCGCCATGACCATCGCCAGCGCCGCCGCGAGCATCAGCACGATGCCGCCGGCCGCCTGCAGGCGGAAGAAATCGCGCAGCAGGTCGAGTGCGCGTGTTACTGGATTGGGGCGGGTCGTCATCTGCCCAGTATATCGACCGGCAAATCCGGTCGGACCGGTTGCCTCAGCCGAGGATCACGAACAACTCCAGCGCGACCCAGCCAAGCAAGGCCACGAACAGGATCAAGCCCTCGTTCCTGCTGATGCGCAGGTCGCCACGCAGCATCGGATACAGCACCAGCACGAAGGCGATCGCTGCCGGCAGTTCCAGCCTGACGAACGACTCGGGCAGCGGCAACGGACGCAACGCGGCCATGCCGCCGACCACGACCAGCAGGTTGAACAGGCTGGAGCCGAGCACATGGCCGACCACCATGTCGCCTTGCCCGCGTCGCGCCGCGGCGATGGCGGCGGCGGCTTCGGGCAGCGCGGTACCGATGGCGACCGGGAGCAGGCCGACCAGCAGCGGCGACCAGCCCCAGGCCGCGCCGATCACCGGTGCGCCCTGGACCACGAACCGGGCGCCGAAATA
>SEHC01000434.1 GCA_004173415.1 Lysobacteraceae bacterium | reverse complement strand
AGCGACGTGGCCCCGGAACTGATGCAGGACGAATGCACGCCGCAGAACCTGGCCGCGGCCGTGCTCAACCAGCTGCAGCATCCCGAGGTCACCGGCGCGCTGCAGCCGCGCTATCGCCAGTTGCACGAATCGCTGCGCCAGGATGCCTCGGCGCGCGCCGCCGATGCGATCGCCGACATGCTCGGCAGCCGCAGGTACGCGCCATGAGCCAGCACGCGCTCGACCTGCCGCCCGTCGCCGATCGCCCGGTGCTGGTCGCAGGCGTGGACGAAGCCGGGCGCGGCCCGCTGGCCGGCCCGGTCGCGGTGGCGGCCGTGGTCTTCGACCCCGCCCGTCCGCGGATCAACGGACTGGACGATTCCAAGCAGCTCAACGCCGCGCGGCGCGAGGTCCTGTACGCGCGCATCGTCGAACGCGCCCTGGCCTGGCACGTGGTGCTGGTGGAAGCCGAGGAAATCGACCGCATCAACATCTACCAGGCGACCATGCTGGGCATGCGCCGCGCGGTGGAAGGCGTCGCCCATGTCGCGGGGCTGGCACGGATCGATGGCAATGCATTGCCCAAGGGTCTTCCGTGCCGGGGCGAAACCCTGGTCGGCGGCGATCGCCTGGATCGCGCGATCATGGCCGCTTCGATACTGGCCAAGGTCACCCGCGATCGGCTGATGGTCTCGATGCACGACCGGTTTCCCGTCTACGGGTTCGCCATCCACAAGGGCTATGCCACGCCTTCGCACCTGGCCGCACTGGCCGAACACGGCCCCTGCCCGCAGCACCGCCAGAGTTTTTCACCGGTGCAGAACGCGCTGCGCAACCGCGGCTTGCCCGCGTCGCCTCCGAACCCGGCGGCCGGGCGGGGCATGCCGCTGGTCTAGGCCAGGCCCATGCAGCCGGCGCACTCGATCCTCGCGCTGCCTGCGCAGGCAAGGCGCGGTCTACCTGCCAAGGCAGGCGGCGCTGTTGCAGCGCGCAGGTCGCGCCCGCGCGTCGGGCTCAAGGATTCCCGCGGGGCGGTGGCGTCGGGCGGATGATCACCCCGCCGGCCAGGGCCACGCCTGGCATCCCCTTGGGGATTTCGGCGTCCAGTCCGTAACCGTAGCGTCCCGGAACGGCGCGGGGATCGAGCCGCAGGCGGACCCCCTGCAGCGCGCCGGAACGCACGTTCCTGCCCTCCGCCGTCGCGGTAGCCGCCGACTTGATCCCGCTGCTGCCCGCCAGCTCGACCTTGGGGTAGCTGCCCGGGGTTCCGGCATTCCGGTCCAGCGGAAAGTCCTCCGACAGCCAGACACTGAAACCCCGCGTTTCGCCCGGCGGGGCGAGCAGGATGATCTCGTCGCCGGCATAGGCGTCGGCCTGCGGCAGGCCGGTAGCGATGACGCCGTCATCGTTATAAGTGACCTCGATCACCGTGGCCCGCGGAGACTGGATGCCTTCCGGTGCATCGTCGGCAACGGCTTGCATCGCGCTTTTTTCATCGCTCTTGTTCATCGACATGTCGCACTCCAGGTTGGTGCTCCCTCCATGGCGCGGGATGGTCCTCTTCGCATCGCGATGCGTCGCTAACGCATCGCCGTGGCGGAACGCCTCAGGAAGGGGTTCGCTTCTAGCATCCGTTCGGAGATGCCGCCCTGGCGCGCCGTCGCCATGCGCGCCAGCACGTCCTGCCGGCTGCCGATCACGGTCATGGTCTGGGCGTTGTACCAGCCGACTTCGCCGGGTTCGGTGCCGAGCGCTTCAGATCTGGCCACCAGTTCGCGGGCCTTGCCCGGGTCGCCAAGGTTGACCCGGTACCAGCCCAGCGCCGCCAGCGCGCGTGCATCGTCGGGCTTGATCCGCAGGTATTGCTCGGCCATCTGCGCGGCACGCAGGAAAGGCTCGCGCGAACGCGCGGCCGTGGCCGGATCGGCCAGCAGCGCTTCGCCCAGGTAACCCCAGATCTGGAAGTCGCCGGCGTCGATTTCCAGCGCCCGGCGGAACAGGGTCGCGGCCGCGGCGTAGTCGCCCTGCTGGTACTTGAGCGCGCCATAGTTGCTCAGCACCGCATCGGTCGGCTTGATGCCGATGGAGTGCTCGAAAGCCTCCGCCGCCCGCTGGTTGTCGCCGGCATTGACGTACAGCCCGCCCAGGCTGCTCCACACTTCCGCATCGCCCGGACTCAGGTTCGCCGCCTTGCGGTAGGACTCGATGGCATCGTCCAGGTGGTTGGTGCTGTATTGCCAGTAGCCGATGGTGGAGAGCAGCGACGCATCGTCGGGGCGCAACTTCCGCGCGCG
>SEHC01000433.1 GCA_004173415.1 Lysobacteraceae bacterium | reverse complement strand
GCGATCGCCTCGCGCAGGATGCTGCCGCTGCCCAGCAGCTGGACCCGCAGCTCGCCCTTCTTCGGCTTGCCCGCGTCCTTCAGCAGGTACATGCCGCGGATGATGCCCTCGGCCGAACCGGCCGGCATTTCCGGGTGCGCGTAGTTCTCGTTGAGCAGGGTGATGTAGTAGTACTCGTCGACCTGGTCTTCCATCATCGACTTCATGCCGTGCTGCAGGATCACCGTGACCTCGTAGCCGAAGGTCGGGTCGTAGCTGCGGCAATTGGGGATCGCCCCGGCCAACAAATGACTGTGCCCGTCCTCGTGCTGCAGGCCCTCGCCGTTGAGCGTGGTGCGACCGGAGGTGCCGCCCAGCAGGAAGCCGCGGGTGCGCATGTCGGCCGCCTGCCAGGCGAGGTCGCCCACGCGCTGGAAGCCGAACATCGAGTAGTAGATGTAGAACGGCAGCATCGGCACGTCGCTGACCGAATAGCTGGTGCCGGCGGCCATCCACGAGGCGATCGCGCCCGGCTCGCTGATGCCCTGCTGCAGCACCTGGCCGGTCTGGTCCTCGCGGTAGTACATCAGCTGGTCGGCATCGACCGGCTTGTACTTCTGCCCGAACGGCGCGTAGATGCCGATCTGGCGGAACATGCCCTCCATGCCGAAGGTGCGCGCCTCGTCGGCCACGATCGGCACGATGCGCGGGCCGATCTGCTTGTCGCGCAGGGTGATGTTGAGGGTCTGCACGAAAGCCATGGTGGTGCTGTTCTCGCGCTCGCCGCTGGACTTGAGCAGGCGGTCGTAGGTTTCCAGCCTGGGCACTTCGAAGGACTGGCTGGCCTTGCGCCGCCGCTGCGGCAGGTAGCCGCCGAGGGCCTCGCGGCGCGATTTCAGGTACTGCACTTCCGGCGAATCCTCGCCCGGGTGGTAGAACGGCACCTGGCCGTCGGCCAGCTGCGCGTCGCTGATCGGGATGTTGAAGCGGTCGCGGAAGGCGCGGACCGCCTCGTCGTCCAGCTTCTTGGTCTGGTGGGTCGGGTTGAGCGACTCGCCCGAGGCGCCCATGCCGTAGCCCTTGACCGTCTTGGCCAGGATCACCGTGGGCATGCCCTGGGTGTTGACCGCCTGGTGGTAGGCCGCATAGACCTTGTGCGGGTCGTGGCCGCCGCGGTTCAGGCGCCAGATGTCGTCGTCGGACAGGTTGGCGACCATGGCCGCCGTTTCCGGGTACTTGTTGAAGAAGTTCTCGCGCGTGTACTTGCCGCCGAAGGCCTTGCAGTTCTGGTACTCGCCGTCGACGGTTTCCATCATCAGCTTCTTCAGCACCCCGTCGGTGTCGCGGGCCAGGAGCGGATCCCAGTAGCTGCCCCAGAGCAGCTTGATCACGTTCCAGCCACCGCCGCGGAACACGCCTTCCAGCTCCTGGATGATCTTGCCGTTGCCGCGCACCGGGCCGTCCAGGCGCTGCAGGTTGCAGTTGACCACGAAGATCAGGTTGTCCAGCCCCTCGCGCCCGGCCAGGGCGATGGCGCCGAGGGTTTCCGGTTCGTCGGACTCGCCGTCGCCGATGAAGCACCAGACCTTGCGGTCGGACTTCTCGATCAGGCCGCGGTGCTCCAGGTACTTCATGAACTGCGCCTGGTAGATCGCCGCCAGCGGGCCCAGGCCCATCGACACGGTCGGGGTCTGCCAGTAGTCGGGCATCAGCCACGGGTGCGGGTAGGAGGAAATGCCGTGGCCGTCGACTTCCATGCGGAAGTTGTCCAACTGGGCCTCGGTGATGCGGCCCTCGAGGAACGAGCGGGCGTAGATGCCCGGCGAACTGTGGCCCTGGATGAACAGCAGGTCGCCCGGGTGGTTGTCCGAGGGCGCGCGCCAGAAATGGTTGAAGCCGACGTCATAGAGCGTCGCGCCGGAGGCGAAGCTGGCGATGTGGCCGCCGAGGTCGCCGGGCTTGCGGTTGGCGCGGACCACGGTGGCCATCGCGTTCCAGCGGATGATCGAGCGCAGCCGCCATTCGATGGCCGCATCCCCGGGCGACTTGGCTTCCAGCCCCGGGGCAATGGTGTTGACGTATTCGGTGGTCGGCGAGAACGGCAGGAACGCGCCGGAGCGGCGGGTCAGCTCGACCATGCCTTCGAGCAGCTGGTGGGCGCGCAGCGGGCCTTCGGCGTCGATCACCGCCTTGATCGACTCGATCCACTCGCGGGTTTCGGCCGGATCCGGATCGCTCTGCAACATCTCGTTCAACCAGTTCATCGCTACTCCAATGCATCGCGCCAGCGCGCGAAA
>SEHC01000432.1 GCA_004173415.1 Lysobacteraceae bacterium | reverse complement strand
TCGCCACCGTGGTGATCGGCCTGCTGGCGGTGATCGCCGGGGTGCTGGGGATGAATTTCCAGACCCCGTTCTTCGACACCGGCACGCTCGGCTTCGCGATCGCCGCCGCGGTGATGCTGATGCTCGCGGTGGGCGCCGTGCTGCTGGGGCGCAAGCGCAACTGGCTCTGAGGCTCAGCGAAGACGGATCCGGGAACTCGGCCGGGTGTCGGCGCCGAATGGAGGCCAAGCCCGGGTGGGCGGTCTATTCGTTCATCCCGTCCACTGCGCGCCGGCCCAATGCCGGGTCGTCGGTGAACAATGCGTCGATGCCGGCGGCCAGATAGGCCTGCATCTGCCGCACCGAGCCGGCCTCGTTGCGCGCGCGGGCATCACCGTCGCCGGCGTAGGCGGGGCCGAGGAAATGGTTCTCCGGGCGGAACGTGTACACGATCACCTGCAGGCCGGCCGCGTGCGCCGCATCGACCAGTCCGTTGCGCGCGCCCGTTTCGCCGCGCAGGTCCAGCAACGCGGCCGAAGGGCCGATCGCATCGGCATAGGTGGCGATCTCGCGCAGGCCGTCCGGCTCGGCCATCTGCCCATAGCGGGTCGGTTGCCCGGCGTCGACTGCATCGTAGGGTCGCTGGTCCTCATCGCCCAGCAGCTGCAGCAGCTGGATGTTCGGGTGGTCTTCGCCCAGCCGCTGGCGCAGGTAGCGCAGGTTGGCGGTTTCGAACGACTGGATCATGACCGGCGCGCGGCGCGTGTACTCGTGCGCGGCCAGCGTGGCCAGCAGCCGGTCCTCCATCGGCAGTCCCAGTCCGGCGAAATGGGTCGGATGCTTGATCTCCGGAACGATTCCGACCAGGCGGCCGCGGCGGGCCGATTCTTCGGCGACCAAGTCGATGACCTCGTCCAGCGTGGCGATCTGGAACCGGCCGTCGTAGCCGGTGGAGCGCAACTGCGGCAGGCGCTCGCGGGCACGCAGGGTCTTCAGTTCGGCCAAGGTGAAATCCTCGGTGAACCAGCCGCTGGTCGTTTCGCCATCGATCGACCTGCGGGTCCTGCGCGCGACGAACTGCGGATGGTCGGCCACGTCGGTGGTGGCGCCGATCTCGTTCTCGTGGCGCGCCACCAGCAAGCCGTCCCTGGTGCTGACCAGGTCGGGCTCGATCGAATCGGCCCCGTCCGCGATCGCCTTGGCGTAGGCGGCCAGGGTGTGCTCCGGGCGCAGCGCGCTGGCGCCGCGGTGGGCGATGACGAGAGGCTTGCGGCCGGAGGCGGAGGCGACGGGGTCTTGGGCGGTCACGGAGAAGGGGGTTCCGGCGAGGGCGAACAGCAGGATGATCGAAATCGGGTGGAGTGGCGGCATGCGCGGGGAGTCCGGGGCAGTGGGGTGGTTGCCGCGGCAAGGATGGCAGGGCACCAGGGTTTTCTCATTACACCCGCAGCTCCAGTCCCTCTGCCCGCACAAGCGCAGAGGGACTTTCGGGCAAGTCCGGCACCGGCTTGCCGATCCCCGTGGGTCGGTTCGGCAACCGACGTCGGCATACGCTAAGGTATGGAATCCCTGACCCTTCTGTTCCTGCCATGCCCCCACGCAATGTCCTGCTGACCCGCCTGATCATCGCCAGCGCCGTGGGCGCCATCGCCGGGGCCCTGCTCGGTGGATCCTGGATCTGGTTGCACTACGTGTGCAAGCCGCTGACCACGATCCTGTTACTGGCCGTGGCGATGGGCGCCACGGCGCCGGTCACGCCGCGCTACCGCCTGCTGATCTGCGTCGGGCTGGTGTTGTCGCTGGCCGGCGACGTATTCCTGATGCTGCCCGGGGACTGGTTCGTGTTCGGGTTGGCCTCGTTCCTGCTGGCCCATCTCTTCTACGTGGTCGCCTTCGCGCCCGGCTCCAGCGCGCAGGCCAGGCTCGTGGCCTGCCTGGTCTACGCGGCCATCGCCATCGCCAACCTGGTCGGCCTGCTGCCGCGGGTGCCGGCGGAACTGCACGTGCCGGTGCTGGCCTATGTGGCCGTGCTGATGCTGATGGGCGCGCTGGCCGCGGCGCGCGGCTGGTCGTTGCGTGGCGATGCACGACTGGCTGCCTCGGCCCGCCTGGCCGCGATCGGCGGTGCGCTGTTCGTGTTCAGCGACTCGGTGCTGGCCTGGAACCGCTTCGGCGGCGGCATCCCACTGGCACCGCTGTGGGTGCTGGCGGGATACTACGCCTCGTGCTGGTGCATCGCCCGTTCGGTGGATGCCGGCCAGGAGGTGGCCCATGGCTGACAGGATCATGATGTTCGCCA
>SEHC01000431.1 GCA_004173415.1 Lysobacteraceae bacterium | reverse complement strand
GCGGCCAATATCTGCATCCATCGACGTGGGGTTCCAGCTGGGACACCGGTCGATTCTGACCGATCCAGCCCCGGATGGTTCATGAAGGCGAGGGTCGCGTTCCGTCAGGTTCAGGCGGTACACAGGCCAAAAAAAACGGAGCCGCTGTCGCGGCCCCGTTGGAACGTCTTGTCGGCAGACTTATGCCAGCCTGGACTCAGCCGCCCGTCAGACCGAGGCACTGGAGTGCATCATCGCCCGGCCCTTCAACCACGCGGGACCCGCTGAGGATACACGGTCTCTTCGGGCCTCGGCCCCGGCACTGGCGCTGGCCCTGCCACGCGCAATACCTTCGGCGTGATGAAGATGAGCAGCTCGGCCTTGTCCTTCAGGCGCCCCTTCTTCTTGAACAGGTTGCCGAGGAACGGGATGTCGCCCAGGAACGGCACCTTGGACACGTCGCTGCGATCGGTGAACTCGTACACGCCGCCGATCACCACCGTCTGGCCGTCCTCGACCAGCACTGCGGTATTGATCTCGCGCTTGCTGATGGTCGGGACCTGGCCATAACCGGCCAGGATGATGAATTCCTCGACCTCGTCCTTCTTGACGTTGAGGTTCAGGAACACGCGGCCGTCATTGGTGATGGTCGGGGTGACCTTCAGCTCCAGCAGGACTTCCTTGAACTGCACGTTGGCCGTGGCGCCCGAGCTGCCGCCGGTGCCCGAACCCGAGCCGCCGCTGATCGTTACGTAGCCGATCTCCTTGCCCTGGCGGATGTAACCCTCGCGCTGGTTGGCGGTGATGATGCGCGGGTTGGAGATGACTTCACCGCGACCCTCTTCCTGCAATGCGGACAGTTCGAGGTCCAGGTTGAAGTTCGCGCCGAGCAGCGTGTAGGCCAGGCTGGCCGGCGCGCCGTTGGTGAAGCTGCCCGCCGGGAAGTTGACGTTCAGGCCGCGGTTCGCGTTGGCCGTGCCGGTGGAAACATTGCTGCCGATCGTGCCGGTATTGGCCCCGTTGTTGTAGCTGTGGCGGCCGCCGACGCCGAACTTGGCGCCAAGGTCGCGGGCGAAGGTGTCGGTCGCGATGACGATGCGACCCTCGATCAGCACCTGGTCGACCGGACGGTCGATCACGTTGATCAGCTCGCGCATCTGCGCGACCTTCTTGGGGATGTCGCTGATCATCAGCGTGTTGGTGCGCTCGTCGGCGACCAGGCGGCCACGCGAGGACAGGAAGCCGTTCTCGTTCTCGCCGCCACCGCCGCCGCTGCCGCCACCGCCGCCAATGCCCTTGGCCTCGGTCAGCGCCTTGAAGATAGCCGAGGCGCTGTGGTAGTTGATCTGCACGTAGTCGGTGATCAGGCCGACACGGTTGTCGATCGCGATGCGTGCGTCTTCCTTGTCCTGCTCGAACTTGGCCAGCTCGGGCTGCGGGGCAACCCAGACCACGCCGCCTTCACGACGCTGGTCCAGGCCCTTGGCCCGCAGCACGATGTCGAGGGCCTGGTCCCACGGCACGTTGACCAGGCGCAGGGTGACGTTGCCCTGCACCGTGTCGGACGCGACGATATTGAGGTTGGACTCTTCCGCGATCAGCTGCAGGACCGTGCGCACCGGCACGTCCTGGAAGTTGAAGGTGACCGGACGGCCGCTGTAGGGCTTGGCCGCGGTGGCCACGCGTGCCGAACCGGCCGCGATGGCCGAGGGAACCGAAGCGCCCATCGCCGTCTGCGCGGCGCGCGGCACGATCTCGACCACGTACTCGTTGCCGGTCTGGTAGGCCAGCGACTCGAATTCGCCGCTGGTGCTCAGAACTACCTGTGAACCCGTACCCGCGCTGTGCGCGTTGACGCGTTGCACGGGCGTGGCGAAGTCGACCACGTTCATCGGTTTCTGCAGGGTCGCCGGCAGGGTCGCGTTGCCGACATCGACCACCACCGAATTGCCCTGGTTGCGCAGGTCGGGCATGGCGCCCTTGCCATTGAAGCGGAGCACCAGCCGGCCGGCACCGCCATCGCCGCGCTTGAAGTCGATGTTGGATATTTCCAGCGGTGCGGCGAGTTGCACGCCCGCGTCAGCCGGAGGCACCGTGGCCCCGGGCGAAGCCGCGTTGGCGATCCCGGTGGCGGCCAGCAGGCCGATCGCAAGGCCCAGGCTGCAAGCACGGAGGGTGGGCAGGCGCCGGGTGGGCAGCGGGCTGTGAGCGTTCGAAGCGGTCATCGTGTATCCCCTAATCATTGATCTTCAAGCGCAATCGAAGCCGGCCGTTCCAGCCAGCCGCCCGCACCGTCAGGCAC
>SEHC01000430.1 GCA_004173415.1 Lysobacteraceae bacterium | reverse complement strand
TCCTCGAGCGTGGCGAACTGGTTGACGGTGCGCACCAGGTAACGCTGCGAGCCCTGCTCCAGGCGACCGCCGGAGATGTTGATGTTCTCCTGCTGCAGGCGCTGGATCACGGTTTCGATCGGCAGGTTTAGCTGGGCCAGTTTCTGCTGGTCGATGTCGACCTGGATTTCGTCCTCCAGGCCGCCGCCGACCTTGACCGCGGCGACGCCGGCCACCGGCTCAAGCTTCTTCTTCAGGTCCTCGTCCGCGTAGCGGCGCAACTCGGTGAGCTGGCGGATCGAATCGGCGCTGGTCTTGGCCACTGCTTTGCTGGACAGGGCCAGGCGGATGATCGGCTGGGTCGAGGGATTGAACCGCAACAGCACCGGCGCCTTGGCTTCCAGCGGCAACTGCAGCACTTCCATCTTGTCGCGCACCTCCAGGCTGGCCTGGTCCATGTCGGTACCCCAGGCGAACTCGAGCACGACATCGCTCTGCCCGGTGCGCGAGATCGACTTGAGCTTGCGCAGGTTCTTGACCACGCCGACGGCTTCTTCGACCGGTTCGGAAATCAGGGTCTCGATCTCCGACGGCGCCGCGCCGGTGTATTCGGTGCGCACGGTCAGGGTGGGATAGCTCAGGTCCGGCAGCAGGTTGACCTTCAGCGCGAACAGGGCGATGCAGCCGAACAGGAACATGGTCACCCAGAACATGGCCACGGTGACCCGCCGCCGGGTCGAGAACTCGACCAGGCCGCCGCCGCCCACGCCCGCCGGTGGGGCGGCGTGGGGATCGACGCCCGGGTATTCGTCGCGCGGCGCGCTCATTGTTTCTTACCGGGTGCTGCAACCTCCGCCTTGGCGGTCGCGGGCTTGGCCGCGGCCTGGCCGATCACCTCGACCGGCGTCCCATCGCGCAATGCGATCTTGCCCGCGGTCACCACGCCGTCGCCGACCTTGATGCCCTCGCGCAGTTCCACCCATTCGCCATCCATGTAGCCCAGCTTCACCGCCACGCGGCTGGCCTTGCCGCCGCGGACCACGAACACCGCCGGGTCGCCTTCGTCGTCCAGCAGCGCCGCGCGCGGCACCACCAGGGCCTCGGCGCGCTTGTCGTAGTCGATCCTGATGCGGCCGAACATGCCCGGCTGCAGCAAGCCGCCGCCGCTGAACGCGCAGACCACGCGGAAGGTGCCGCTGCCGGCATCGACCACCGGCGAGATCCGGTCGACCACGCCGGTGAAGTCCTGCCCGGGAAGCGCATCGGCGACCAGGCCCACCGGCTGGCCGGCCTTGAGCGTGGCGATTTCGCGCTCGGGCACGTTCAGCGTGGCCTCCAGCCTGGAGTTGTCGACGATGCGGAAGATCGGCGTGTTGATCTGCACGAAGTTGCCGGTCTTGATCGAACGCGAAGCGATCACCCCGGAGATCGGCGCCACCACCGTCGTGTAGGAAAGCTCCAGGGTGGCCATGCGGTGCTGGGCGCGCGCGTTTTCCAGGTCGAAGCGGATCTGGTCGACATCGTTGGCGCTGATCATCTGCTGGCTGACCAGTTGCCTGGCCCGGCTGTAGTTGTTCTCGAGCTTGTGCATCTGCGCCGAGGCCTGGGCCACGGCCAGGCGCGCGCGGTCGGGATCCAGGCGCACCAGCGGCTGGCCGGCGCGGACCTGCTGGCCCTCCTCGACCATCACTGAAAGCGCGACACCCGACGTCTTGGCCACTACCTGCGCCTCGCCTCGCGGCTCAAGTGCCGCGGTGCCGGTATAGCTGGCCGCGACCGGCCGCAACGCGGCCTTGACCACCTCCACCGGCACCGCGTCCGGTCCCTTGGGCGGGTCCCCAGGCTTGGCCTGGGCCTCACCATCCCCTCCCTTGCAGGCGCCCAGCGCCAGGGCCGCGAAGAGGATCAGGACAGGGGCGCGCATCGCACGCACGGACAAGCGGCTTGCGGGAATGGTGGGTCGAGACATGGCGGGACCGGATGGTTGTTAGGTGTTGTACATAGGTATATCACCCAAGTTTGTCCCCAACATGCGCCGAAGGTCATGGTGACTTGCGTCGACGCTGCCAGCCGGACGGGTGACGAATGCATTCCAACCGCAAGCCGGCGACGGATCCGGACACGCGTGCAAGGGAAGGCGATCGTGGTCGGCATGGCCACCGATGGCGGGCCTCTCGGCTCGCAGGCTATACTTGCCTCAGCCAAGCGCTGCGGTTGGACGTAGCGCGCGCAATCAAGAGAGTCCCGGATACGACATGATGCGACCGCTGCCGCTCGCCGCTTGCCTTGCCTTGGCCGCCACCCTTTCGG
>SEHC01000429.1 GCA_004173415.1 Lysobacteraceae bacterium | reverse complement strand
TTCTCCTGCAGGAACGAGCGGTAGGAATCGACCTGGATGGCCAGCAGGAACGGGACCTCGAGGATCGAGCGCTGCTTGCCGAAATCCTTGCGGATACGCTTCTTTTCAGTGAACGAGTATGCCATGTGACTTATCGCCTTTAGCTGGGAGCCGCGCGTCCGCGGGTCCGGGGGGAACATCTGTCCACGGCAGGAACCCTGCGCGGAACGGGAAAATCGTCAGTTGGAAGTCGCTGGTATTGCCGGCACCAGCACGCCTTCTCTTGCTACTTCCAACTACCAACTCGGGCTTTTATCCAACTCTTTCCAACAACGGCCAAAGGCCAGGGGCTTTCGCCCCCGGCCCTGGTTCGTCGCCGATGCGGCCTGGCGACGGATACCGCTTACTTGACTTCGACAGTCGCACCAGCGGCTTCGAGGTCCTTCTTGATCTTCTCGGCGTCTTCCTTCGAAGCGCCTTCCTTGACGACGCCACCGGCTTCGGTGAGGTCCTTGGCTTCCTTCAGGCCCAGGCCGGTGATGGCACGGACGGCCTTGATGACCTCGACCTTCTTGTCACCGGCGGACTTCAGGATGATGTTGAACTCGGTCTGCTCTTCGACCGCGGCGGCGGGACCGGCAGCGGCGGCTGCGGCGGCGACCGGGGCGGCGGCGGAGACGCCAAACTTCTCTTCGATCGCCTTGACCAGCTCCATGACTTCCATGAGGGTCTTTTCAGCGACGGCGTCGACGATCTGTTCGTTGGACAGGGACATGTTGATTACCTTCGAAAAATTTTCTGGGATGGGTTTCAGTGGTGCGGTGCGAAATCAGGCCGGATCGGCCGGGGTTTCGACAGCCGCTTCAACCGAGGTTTCAGCCGGGGCTTCAGCCTGCGCGTCGGCGATTTCCTCGCCTCCGCCCAGCTTCTCGCCCACTGCCTTGATCGCGCGGGCGAACATGCTTGCCGGTTCGGCGAGCACGCGTGCCAGCATGGCCAGGGCCTGCTCGCGGGTCGGCAACGAGGCCAACACGTCGACATGGCTGGCCGGATACAGCTGGCCGCCGATGGCTACGAGCCTGGGCTGCAGCTTGTCGTTGCCCTTGGCGAATTCCTTGATGAGGCGACCGGCGGCGCCGGGCTCCTCGGTCGAGAACGCGTACAAAAGGGGACCGACCAAAGAGTCCTTGACGCACTCGTATTCGGTACCCTCGACGGCGCGCGAAGCCAGCGTGTTCTTGACGACTTTCAAGTACACACCGTTCTCGCGAGCCTTCTTGCGCATCGTGGTCAGCTGACCGACCGTGATGCCCGCGTACTCGGCAGCAATCAAGGAGTGGGCCTTGGCGGCGACATCTGCCAACTCGGCTACAACTTCTTGCTTCTGAGACAGATTTAGAGCCATACACTCCTCCAAATTAACTCCGCTCACGGCTCCTGCCGCTTGCGGTCCTGGGCGGCGCCCGTCCTGGGCGCCGGGGACGCCGGATGGCATCCCGGTGGTGGCCTGCTCTGGATCTGGTTGACCAGAAAACTTCCAGAAGGCGGCACCATCTACGCCGGCCCGATGCAGGCGGGGAAATCCGCCAATGCGATCGAATTAAGCGATCCCGCTGTATCGACGGCGACTCCCTGCCGTAACCAAGCTTCCCTGCCCGTCATCGATATGCGCCGACCGCACCTGCGGTCTTTGACAGCTATCGCAGGACCGTAGTCCCGCGATTGCCCTCAAAATTTCGAAACCCTTCCCCGCCTCGCGGCCGGGAAGTCGGAACGGATTACTTGAGCGAGAGCGAGGAAATCTCGACGGTCACGCCCGGGCCCATGGTCGAGCTCAGCGAAACCTTCTGCAGGTAGGTGCCCTTGGCGGTCGACGGCTTGGCCTTGACCAGGTCCAGCAGCAGCGCCTGCAGGTTGCTCTTCAGCGAGGCGTCGTCGAAGCTCGCCTTGCCCAGGGTGCAGTGGATGATGCCGGCCTTGTCGGTGCGGTAACGGACCTGGCCCGACTTGGCGTTCTTCACTGCTTCGGCCGGATTCGGCGAAACGGTGCCGACCTTGGGGTTCGGCATCAGGCCGCGCGGGCCCAGCACCTGGCCCAGCTTGCCGACCACGCGCATCGCGTCCGGGGTCGCGATGACCACGTCGTAGTTCAGGTCGCCGGCCAGCATCTTCTCGGCCAGGTCGTCCATGCCCACGGCTTCGGCGCCGGCGGCGATGGCTTCATCGGCCTTGGCGCCGGCCGGTGCGAACACCGCCACGCGGACCGACTTGCCGGTGCCGGCGGGCAGCACGGTGGAACCGCGCACCTGCTGG
>SEHC01000428.1 GCA_004173415.1 Lysobacteraceae bacterium | reverse complement strand
CGCGGCGCGGCCATGGTCGAGCAACTGGCCGACTCGCTCACCAACCCCTTGTACTTCTCCGACCTGGACGTCATCGGCACCACCGTCCGCGCCGCCACCCGCCAGCCCGACGTGGCCTACGTGCTGGTCTACGGCGCCGACGGCAACATCGTCCATGACGGTTCCTACGACATCGCCGCCTACGGCCAGCCGATGACCGATCCGCTGGCGCGGGCCGCGATCGCTTCCAACGATCTGCTGACCCAGTGGTCCCCGGAGGTGGTGGACGTGTCGCAGGAGATCAGCATCGGCAACCAGCGCATCGGCGGCGTGCGGGTAGGCTTCTCGCTGGCCGAGGCGCGCGCCGGCGAGGAACGGGCCGCGGCCAACCTGGACGGCCGCCTGCAGGAGCTGGGCGAGCGCCACATGGGTTGGTTCGCCCTGCTGCTGGCCGCGCTGGCGATGGTCTGCGTAGGCCTTGCCTGGTACCTGCAGCGGACCCTGGTCAAGCCGATCCGCCAGCTGGCCGACGCCGCCAACGCGATCGGCGTGGGCAACTACGACGCCAAGCGCCTGGTCAGCCATCGCCAGGACGAAGTCGGCGACCTGGTGCGAGCTTTCAGCGACATGAACGACAGCATCGCCCGCCACGATCGCGACGTGCGGCGCATGGCCTACACCGATGCACTCACCGGCCTGACCAACCGGCTGGCGTTCCGCGAAAGCCTGGACCACCGGTTGATGATGCTGCGCGGCGCCGGCCGCCAGCTGGCCCTGCTGTTCGCCGACATCGACGATTTCAAGCGGGTCAACGACACCCTGGGCCATGAGGCCGGCGACGAGGTGCTGCTGCAGTTCGCCAACCGGATCCGCGCCGCGGTCGAGCGCCTGGGCGGCGACGACGCGCTGCTCTCGCGCTTCGGCGGCGACGAGTTCGTGATCCTGATCCAGAACGGCGACGTGCGCGCCTCGGCTACGCAGCTGGCCGAGGCCCTGGTCAAGGAACTGGGCCAGCCGCTGGTGGTGGAGGGCCGGCAGGTTTTCCTGGGCACCTCCATCGGCATCACCCTGTTCCCGGAAGACGCCTCGGGCGCGACCTCGCTGATGAAGAACGGCGACATCGCCATGTACCAGGCCAAGGTCGCCGGCAAGAACTGCTACCGCTTCTACATGGAGCGGCGCGTGCACATGGAGCAGGAGCTGCGCGGGGCCTGGGAGCGCGGCGAGCTGAGCCTGGTCTACCAGCCGATCTTCCGCCTGGCCGACAGCCGCATCGTCGGCGCCGAAGCGTTGTTGCGCTGGCAGCATCCGGAGATGGGGGCGATCGCGCCCTCGGTGTTCATCGACGTGGCCGAACAGAGCGGGCTGATCGAAAGCATCGGGCCGCGGGTGCTGCGGGAGGCCTGCGCGGCCGCGGCCGGCTGGGGCGTGGATGCCGAGACCCAGGAAGCGCCGTTCGTCGCGGTCAACGTGTCGCCGCGGCAGCTGCGCAGCGGCGACCTGCCCGAGGAGGTCGCCAGCTGCCTGCGCGACACCGGGCTGCCGGCCGCGCGCCTGCACCTGGAACTGACCGAGACCGCGGTGATCAGCGACGAAGCGCATGCAAGCACGCTGCTGGCCAAGCTGCACCGCACCGGGGTCAAGGTCTGGCTGGACGACTTCGGCACCGGCTTCTCCGGCCTGAGCCACCTGCGCCGGGTGCCGGTGGACGGGGTCAAGATCGACCGCAGCTTCATCGCCGACATGCAACGCGACCCCGACGACCTGGCCCTGACCACGGCGATCATCGCCATGGCCCATTCGCTGGGAATTACCGTAGTCGCCGAGGGCGTGGAGAAGGAAGCCCAGTTCGAGATCCTGCGCGCGCGCGGCTGCGACCTGGCCCAGGGCTACTGGCTCGGCTATCCGATGGACGCGGCGCAATTGGGGTTGTTGCTCAAGGCCGGTCCGCTGGCCGGGGCCTGACCAAGGCTGCTGCACTCACCCGGCTCAGTCCGGCCGGGCCAAACCGTGGTTCACAACCAACCGTCGATGGTCCGGGTCAGCATCTGCACCAGGTTGCCGGAGACGAAGCCGAACACCACCACCGCGATGGCGCCGGCCAGCCAGGCCACCAGCATCAGTGCGCCGTCGCGTTCCAGCAGGGCGAACACGAACAGCAGCAGCAGGACCCCGAACACGTAGTTGGTGAAGGGCACCGGCAGGGCCAGCAGCAGGCCCAGCAGGACCAGCAGCAGGCCGGTGAACGCACTGGCGAGTGGATGGTCCAGGACCACCTCCATGCGCGGGCGCACCAGCTTCTCCAGCCAGCCGAGCCAGCGCGCCGTCATGTCGCGGAAGCGCACCATCGACCTGCGGTGCGGCCCGTAGCTGGCCAGGAACCCGGGCAGCCAGGGCTTGCGCAGGCAGACCAGCAACTGCATCCCGATCAGCATCACCAGCGGCCCGCTGATCCCGCCGGCGACCCCGGGGATCGGCAGGAACGCCGGCAGCACGGCCACGAACAGCAGCATGCCGAAGGCGGTCTGGCGAAGGCCCGACAGCAGGTCGCCCAGCCGCAGGTGGTCGTCCGGGTCGCCGGCGGCGAAAGCATCCAGCATCGTGCGGGTGCCGACGTGGTGGCTGCCCGATCCCGGCGCTTGGCCGGGGTCAGGCGATGGTTTCGTCATCTTCGTCTTCCGCCTGCCGCTGCAGCAGCAGCTTGTCGATCCGGGCACCGTCCAGGTCGACCACCTCGATGCGCCAGCCGGCCCAGTCCATGTGCTCGCCGACATGCGGGATGCGGCCGAAGTAATCGATGACCATGCCGGCGATGGTGTTGTAGTCGGCCTGGTCGTCGTCGGGCAGGGCCACCCCGCCGAGCAGTTCGCGCAGGTCGTCGTTCGGCAGCGAGCCGTCGACCAGCAGCGAGCCGTCGTCGCGAACCACCACCAGCGCGTGGTCGTCGCTGTTCTCGGCGGCCTGCAGGCGGCCGACCACCGCGCCCATCAGGTCGCTGAGGGTGACCAGGCCCTGGATCTCGCCGTACTCATCCACCACCAGGGCCAGCGACTGCTGTTCCTCGCGCAGGATCTCCAGCAGCTTCATCGCGTGGGTGGATTCGGACACGAACAGCGGTTCCCGCAGGTTCTGGAAAATCTCCGGGGAACGCTCGGCGAAGCGGTCGATCAGCGACTTCACCTCGAGGATGCCGACCACGTCCTGGTCGTTGCCGCGATACACCGGGAACCGCGAGAACTGCGACTGGCGCATGGTGTCGATGTTGCTGGCGTAGGTGCCCGACTGGTCCAGCCAGACGATCTTCTTGCGCGGGGTCATCAGGCTGTCGGCGGTGCGGTCGCCCAGGCGCAGCACCCGGTTCATCATGTTGCGCTCGTCGACGTCGATCACGCCCTGCAGGTGGCCCTCGGTGACCAGCATGCGGATCTCTTCCTCGCTGACCGCGTTGCGGTTGTCGTCGCGGAT
>SEHC01000427.1 GCA_004173415.1 Lysobacteraceae bacterium | reverse complement strand
CCATGGCCCGCACCGACATCGCCAACTACCTGCGCCTGGCCCCGGAAACCGTGAGCCGGGTGCTGAAGCGCTTCCAGGACGAGGGCCTGCTCAAGGTCGACCGCCGCGAAGTGGAACTGGCCGGCCGCGCGCGGCTGCGGGAACTGGCTGCGGCGATATTGCGGAGTTAGCGCTCATTAGAAAGTACATCGTCGGCATGCTTTTTACTCTGGTTACTGCGTGCTCCGATGGCGCGCCAGGGCCATCGGTCGCGCCACCAATTCCATCGTTCGCTGATCGCACTCAATATCCAGATTTTCGCGAGCAACTTCTGCAAACCGGGTGGTCTCCGGTTCCAGCCGAGTGTGGCAATGGATACATCTGTAGTGAGGAGTTTCCTGAACTCGCCAGCGCGCCCACTGGAGACGATAGCGGCCTGTTTGCTTCTGGCAGTTCGATGGTACGGATTCATGCCCGGCCAATTGCTGATGGTTTGCTTGTGGAGCGCATCGAGCATGTGCGGTGAATTAACACTCCAGGAGCACGTAGGGCGCAATAACCGAAGGGCATAGCGCCACGCACGAACGATGCGACACCGTCAACCCTTCTTTTGCGTTGTCGGTTGGCCCGGGGTTCTTTGCACCAGCACGTAGCACGCAGGGCGCAATAACCGAAGGGCATAGCGCCACGCACGAACGATGCGGCGCCGCCAGCCATTCGTTCGCATTTTCGGTTGGCCGAGGATTTTTCGCGCCGATGAATCTGTGCGACGCAATGTCCTTCGGTTACGCCGTGAAGCCAGCCCCCTTCCCGGATTGCGCCCTGCAGTCATATCCCGCCTGGCATGCAGTCCGCCGCAAGGCGCACGCGGCCGGCTGATCGGTTCCTGTCCCTGATACCGCGTCGAGGTGGCGCTCGCCTCGCCGGTTTCCGCCCGGCGCGCGCCGGCGCTCCCGCGGGGGCGGGCCTGCAGGGGACCGGGAAGTGTGCCGGGCAGCCTGGCGGAACCCACGGCACCGCGAAAACTTGATCCAGGTCATGGCAGGCGTATTCAGCTACGCTGACCATGCGCCATCCCTCAAGGAGAGTCGTCATGGGCAATACCCGCAAGCTATGGCTGGGCCTGTTGGTCCTGCTCATCGCCTCGTTCAGTGTGCTGCTGTGGGCGGGGGGCGAGATCTTCCGCGCCGCGCCGCCGATGCCGGAGAAAGTGCTGGCCGAGGACGGCAGCGTGGTCTACACCCGCGCCGACATCGAGACCGGCCGCCAGGTCTGGCAATCGATCGGCGGCATGCAACTGGGCTCCATCTGGGGCCACGGCGGCTACGTCGCCCCCGACTGGTCGGCCGACTGGCTGCACCGCGAAGCCACCGGGGTGCTGGACATCTGGGCCCGCCGCGACGGCGGCACCGCCAGCTACGCGCAACTGCCGGCCGAGGAACAGGGCGCGCTGCGCAGCCGCCTGCAGGAAATGATGCGGGCCAACACCTACGACCCGGCCACCAAGACCATCACCCTGACCCAGGACCGGGTCGCCGCGTTGTCCAACGTCGCCGCGCATTACGAGAGCCTGTTCGGCAACGACCCGGCCACTCTGGAACTGCGCGAAGCCTATGCGATGAAGCAGGACACGGTCGACACCGTCGAGCACCGGCGCGCGCTGACTGCGTTCTTCTGGTGGACGGCGTGGGCCGCGGCCACCGAGCGCGCGGTCGAAGGCGAAACCCTGGCGCCCGACAAGGCCGGCGTGGCCGCCAAGAAGGTCACCTACACCAACAACTGGCCCAGCGAGCCGCTGATCGGCAACACCCCGCCACCGGCGCTGTGGGTCTGGTCGGCCTTCAGCGTGCTGTTCCTGATCGCCGGCATCGCCATCCTGGGCTGGCACCATGCGGTCAGCCACGGGCACGGCGAGGAGCCGCACAAGATCCCGGCCAGCGATCCGTTCGCGGCGCTGCGCATCACTCGAGCCGAAATTCCAGCGCTTCGGGGTCAACTTCCTGTTCGTGTCGCTGCTGCTCATCGTGGTCGGCTCGTTCACCGGGCAGTGGCTGGCGGTGATGCAGAAGCTCGGCCTGGAACACAACTTCTGGTTCGGCCACCAGGGCTGGGAATACGCCGACATGGGCCGCTTCTGGCAGTGGTACCTGTTCATCGGCCTGCTGCTGTGGGTCGCGCTGGTCGGCAGGGCGCTGTGGCCGGTGCTGCGCGACAAGGCCAACGAGGCGCGGCACATCGTCGGCCTGCTGTTCCTGTCCACCGCGGCGATCGGGCTGTTCTTCGCCTCGGCGCTGATGTGGGGCGAACACACCCACATTTCCGAGGTCGAGTACTGGCGCTGGTGGCTGGTGCACCTGTGGGTCGAGGGCTTCTTCGAGGTGTTCGCGACCGCGGTGATGGCGCTGATCTTCACCCGGCTGGGCCTGCTGAAGACCTCCACGGCCACCGTCGCGGTGCTGTTCGCCACCATCATCTTCATGTCCGGCGGCGTGCTCGGCACCCTGCACCACCTGTACTTCGTCGGCACGCCGACCGCGGTGGTGGCGCTGGGTGCGAGCTTCAGCGCTCTTGAAGTGGTGCCGCTGGCCTACATCGGCTTCGAGGCCTACCAGACCTGGAAGCTGGGCAAGGCCACCCCGTGGATGGCGCGCTACCGCTGGCCGGTGATGTTCTTCATCGCGGTCTCGTTCTGGAACGTGGTCGGCGCCGGCCTGTTCGGCTTCCTGATCAACCCGCCGCTGTCGCTGTACTACATGCAGGGCCTGAACCTCACCCCGCTGCACGGCCA
The DNA here is from genome assembly GCA_004173415.1 of Lysobacteraceae bacterium. Classification (GTDB taxonomy): domain Bacteria; phylum Pseudomonadota; class Gammaproteobacteria; order Xanthomonadales; family Xanthomonadaceae; genus Pseudoxanthomonas_A. The sequence goes on along the minus strand of SEHC01000427.1, from coordinate 63 downwards.
CACCGCGCTGTTCGGCGTGTACGGCATGCTCGGCATCGCCCTGGTGCTGTTCTGCCTGCGCGG
>SEHC01000426.1 GCA_004173415.1 Lysobacteraceae bacterium | reverse complement strand
CTCAACAGCAACCTGCGCGAGGACAAGCACTGGGCCTACGGTTCCTACAGCGGTGCCAGCAACACTCTGGGCCAGCGTCCGTGGTTCGCCTCGGCCGCCGTGCAGACCGACAAGACCGCCGAGTCGATCAACGAACTGCGCGCCGAGATCGGCGCCTTCGCCAGTGGGCAGAAGCCGGCAACCGCGGGCGAGATCGCCAAGATCCGCGCCAGCAACACGCTCAGCCTGCCGGGCGCCTACGAGACCGCATCGGCGGTCCAGGCCCAGATCAGCAGCAACCTGCGCTACGGCCGCCCGGACGATTACGTGGTCCGCTACAAGGCGCGCAACGAGGCGATGGGCGTCGACCAGGTCACCGCGGCGGCGCGCACCCTGGTGCCGGCAACCCTGATGTACGTGGTGGTCGGTGACCTGTCCAAGGTCGAGGCCCCGGTGCGGGCGCTGAACCTGGGCGAGGTCACCGTGCTGGACGCCGATGGCAAGCCGGTGACGCCGGCCAAGTGACTCCGCCTGCCTCCCGTGGCCGGCCACGGGAGGCAGGGGCTTCCTTCCAAGTTCAGACCGCCGCTTCCATACTCCGCCGCGTTCCCGCCCCCAAGGATCCTGCATGCGCCTCGCCCTGACCGCGTTTTCCCTGGCCCTGGCCACGTCCGCCTGCACCTGGGTGCAGATCGCCCCGGAAGCCGGCGCGGTGCGGGTGATCGCCCCGGGCGCAAGCACGACAGGCTGCGAAAAGCGCGGCGAAGTCGCGGTGTCGGTCAAGCACAGCCTGGCTTTCTACGAACGCAACGCCCTGCGCGTGCGTGACGAGCTGGAAACCCTTGCCCGCAACGAGGCCCCCGGGATCCAGGCCAATACGGTCCAGCCGCTGGCCGATCCGGTCGACGGGAACCAGCGTTTCGCTGCCTACCGGTGCGCCCGCTGAGGGCGGTCCGGGCCGGCGAGGGCCGCGCCTGGCGCCGGCAGGACGTGCGGTGAAGGCCGGAAGCCGTTAACCTTGTCGCCCCTCCGGCCAGCCTTGGCGCCCTCCTAGATGCTTTTCCAGAACGTCTCCATCGCGGGACTGGCGCATATCGATGCGCCGCATACCCTGACTTCCAAAGCGATCAACGAGCAGTTGAAGCCCACCCTGGACCGTCTGGGCATCCGCACCGACGTGCTCGGCGACATCGCCGGCATCCATGCCCGCCGCCTGTGGGACGACGAAACCCTTTCTTCCGACGTGGCCACCCTGGCCGCGCGCAAGGCCCTGGACGACGCCGGCATCAGCGCCGACCAGATCGGCCTGCTGGTCAATACCTCGGTCAGCCGCGACTACCTCGAGCCATCCACCGCCAGCATCGTCTCCGGCAACCTGGGACTGGGCGAGGACTGCCAGAACTTCGACGTCGCCAACGCCTGCCTGGCCTTTATCAACGGCATGGACATCGCCGGCCGCATGCTCGAGCGCGGCGAGATCGACTACGCCCTGGTCGTGGATGGCGAAACCGCCAACCTGGCCTACAAGATGACCCTGGAGCGGATGCTCTCGCCCGACGTCACCGAAGAGCAGTTCCGAAACGAGCTGGCCACCCTGACCCTGGGCTGCGGAGCGGCGGCGATGGTCATGTCGCGCAGCGACCTGACCCCGGACGCGCCGCGCTACAAGGGCGGCGTGACCAAGGCCGCGACCCAGTGGAACACCCTGTGCCGCGGCAACCTGGACCGCATGGTCACCGACACCCGGATGCTGATGATCGAGGGCCTGAAGCTGGCCCAGAAGACGTTCGCCGCGGCCAAGCTCGGCCTGGGCTGGGCGGTCGACGAGCTGGACCAGTTCGTCATCCACCAGGTCAGCCAGGTGCATACCCAGGCCTTCATCAAGGCCTTCGGCATCGACCCGAAGAAGGTGCTGACCATCTTCGGCGAGCACGGCAACATCGGCCCGGCAAGCGTGCCGATCGTGCTGAGCAAGCTCAAGCAGCTGGGTCGCCTGAAGAAGGGTGACCGCATCGCGTTGCTCGGCATCGGCTCGGGCCTGAACTGCTCGATGGCCGAAGTCGTCTGGTAAGCCGGCCGGCAGTGGTTTCCGGGGGCCGGTTCGCCGGCCCTTGCGATTTGGGGCGCTAGAACACGATGAATCTTCCCGGTTATCCCTTCACGCCGCAGAAGTTCGAGGTGCGGCCCGGCCTGTCGATGAGCTATCTCGACGAAGGCCCGGCCGATGGCGAAGTGGTGCTGATGCTGCACGGCAATCCGTCGTGGAGCTATTACTGGCGCAACCTGGTCTCCGGGCTTTCCGACAGGTACCGTTGCATCGTGCCCGACCA
>SEHC01000425.1 GCA_004173415.1 Lysobacteraceae bacterium | reverse complement strand
CGGGCCCGCGACAAGGTCCGCGCCTGGTTCCACAAGCTCGACCGCGCCCGCAACGTGCAGGCCGGGCGCGAAGTGCTGGAACGCGAACTCAAGCGGCTGGGCCTGCACCAGGCCGACCTTGCGCAGGTGGCCAGGAAATTCCACGCCGAAACCCTCGACGACCTGTACATCCAGGTCGCGCTCGGCGACGTGGGTCCCAGCCAGATCGGGCGCGCCCTGCACGAGGAGTCGCGCGCGGCCAGCGAGCCGCCCGTGGCCGCGGCGCAGCGGCGCCTGCCGCGGCGGGCGCCTGCGCCTTCGAAATCGAAATTCACCGTGCAGGGCGTGGGCAACCTGCTGGTCCAGCTGGCGCGCTGCTGCCAGCCGGTGCCGGGCGAGCCGATTGCCGGCTACCTGACCCGCGGCCGCGGGGTGACCGTGCACCGCGCCGACTGCGCCTCGCTGCTGCGGTTGGCCGCGAGCAGCCCGCAACGGCTGCTGCCGGTCGAGTGGGGCATGGTCGGTGGTGGTTACGAGGTCGACGTGCAGATCCGCGCGCTGGACCGCAAGGGCCTGCTCAAGGACCTCACCACGCTGATCGCGCAGGAAGACGCCAATGTCACCGACATCCAGAGCGACAACGTGCGCGGCAGCGGCCAGGTGCTGCTGCGCCTGCGGCTGAAGGTCGCCGACTACGGCCAGCTTTCGACCCTGCTGGGCAAGCTGGACGCACTGCCGGGTGTCGAGGAAGCGAGACGTTCAGCCTGACTGGCTATGCTGTGGCGGTGACGCGTGATCCCGACAAGGCGGCTGCCCGCCGCATCGAACCGGTGGCCGACTGGCTGCAGGAAGTGGAATTCCGTCGTCCTCCCGGCCCGCCTCCGCCGGCCTGGCGCGATCGCCGCCACTGGCGCTGGATGGCGCTGCTTGCCGCCGTCGTGGTCCTGGCGCTGGTCCTGTTCCGGCAACCGCTGGCCGACCTGGTCTGGCCGGACATGCGCGTGCAGCGCCTGCTGGACGGCGCCGAGTCGGCATTGGCCCAGGGTCGCCTGAGCGCGGCCGATGGCAGTGGTGCCAGGCAGCAGTTCGAAGCGGCGCAGGCCCTCGATTCCGATCGCGGCGAGGCACGGCAAGGCCTGGCCCGGGTCGCGGCCGCGGCGCTGGCCCAGGCCCGCGTGCAGGTCGGCGAGAACCGCTTCGATCAGGCCCGGCAATCGCTGGCCTTGGCGCGCGAGTTGCAGGTGCCGCGGGCCACCGCGGACGCGCTGGCGGAAGAACTGCGCCAGCGCGAAGCGGCACGCGCCGGCCTTGAGGGAATGATGGTCCATGCCGGAGCCGCCGCGAAGTCGGGCGACGTGGACACCGCGCTGTCGCTTTACCAGCGCGTACTCGCCCTGCAGCCCACCCATACCGCTGCGCTCGAGGGCCGCGAAGATGCCCTGTCCGATCTCCTGCAGCAGGCCGGCCAGGCACTGGCGCGGGGCGACCTCGCCGCCGGCGCGGCGCTGATCTCGCGGGTACGCCAGGCCGATCCGGGCCAGGTCGAACTGCCGGCGGCCGAGTCCTCGCTGGCGCGTGCGATCGACGCGCGGCGTCGCGCCGCCGACCAGGACCTGAAGCGCAAGCGCCTCGCCCAGGCACTGGCCGGTTATCGCCTGCTGCAGGAGCTGGACCCGGACGACGCCGGCGCGCGCGTGGGGATCGAGCGGGTCGCCGCCGCGCATGCGCAGCAGGCCGCGCATGCGGCGGCTGATTTCGATTTCGACGCCGCCCGGCAGTCCCTCGACCAGGCCCGCGCACTGGCGCCGCGCGCCGAGGTCGTGCTGCAGGCCCGGCAGGCCCTGCAACGCGCCCGGCAATTGCAGGCAAGGTTGGCCTCGTCGCTGCCGCCGCGCGAACGCGCGCGCCGTACCCGGGCCTTGCTGGTGGAGATGGACCAGGCCGGCGCACGCGGCGACTGGCTCACTCCGCCGGGGGAAAGCGCGTACGACAAGCTGCGCGCCGCCCAGGCGCTGTCGCCTGAGGATCCGGCGGTGAAGCGGGCCACGTCGCGGCTGCTGCCGGCGACCCTGGCCTGCTTCGAGGACGAGGCGAGCGACTGGGTGCGGGCGACGTGGAATTCGCCGCCCAGGCCCTGCGCGAAGCGCGCGGGCTGGATGGCAATGCGCCGGGACTGGCCGAGTTCGGCGAGCGCGTGCGCAGCGCGCAGGCGCCCGGACAGTAGCGACTTTGCGGACGCTCTAGAAGAACACCCTGCGCACCGTCTCGCGCGCTGCATCGAGCGAGAAATGCCGGGTGACGTTGTCCAGGCCGCTGGCTGACAAACGGCTCCACAAGGCTTCGTCTTCGTACAGCCGGACCACCGCATCAGCGAATGCCTGTGCCTCGTCGGCCACCAGCACGTCCACGCCATCCTGCAGGTGCATGCCCTCCACCGCGCATGCGGTGGCCACCACGGGTTGGCCGTGGGCCATGCTCAGGTTGACCTTGCCCTTGACTCCGGCGCCGTAGCGCAGCGGGGCCACGGCCAGGCGCATGCTGTCCATCGCCGGGGCCAGGTCGGGCACGTGGCCGTGCACAGTCACGCCCTCCAGCGCGGACAAGGCCAGCACCGCTGGGCGAAGGGTTCGCCGGGACCGGCGACCCGGTGCAGGTTGGAGAGCACCTCCACGCGCCGCCCCGGGGCTTCGTGGGCCAGGAATTCCTTTTCCACGCCGCTCACCACCAGGGTGACGTCGGCGCGCGCCATCACCGCCAGCTCGGATTTGCGGGTCACCTCGGATGCCCGCAGCATCGCCTCGTCCCCGTGCATTTCCGCGCCGCGGCGTTCGCGCAGGAAGTGCAGGTCGACCGTGTCGAACACCAGCCGCGCCTGCGGCGCATGCCGGGCCAGCAGCGGCAGGAACGCCTTGGCCACGTAATGGCGGCACAGCATCACCGTGTCGAAGCGCCCGCCCTGTTCGCGCAGGAAGGCGCCGAAGCCGCCGACGTACGGCGCGTACCAGGTTTCCACGCCCAGCTGCTGCAGCGCTTCGGTGTACTTGCCCGCGTGGGCCGGATTGTCGGCGACGAAGCAGACGTGCGCGCCTTCCTCCTGCAGCAGCCTGAGCAGGTTGAACAGCCGCAGCGATCCCGAGTCGTGGTCGGGCTGCGGGGTCAATGCGTCGATGACCAGCACCTGGCGCTGGCCGGCGTGCAGGGTGGCCGGCGACGGCGCCTGGCCCGGCGCCGCCATCGCCTGCAGGGCAGTGCGCCACTTCTGCGCGAACTTGTGGCCGTTGCTCACCTGGTAGGCCTTGATGCCGCTGCCGGTGTCGGTGCCGGACGTGGTGCCTTCCTTGTGCACCACGCAGGCGAACGGCTGGTAGACCACGCGCCTGCCTGCCTCGCGCACCGCGAAGGCGAGGTCGGTGTCCTCGTAGTAGGCCGGTGAATAGCGGGTGTCGAACCGGCCCAGCGACTCGAACAGTTCGCGCGGGATCGCGATCGCCGCGCCGGAGCAGTAGTCGGCGTCGCGCAGGTAGGAATAGCGCGGATTGCCCGGCTCGTTGAAGCGTCCGTAGTTCCAGGCCGAACCATCGGCGAAGACGACCCCGCCGGCTTCCTGCAGCAGGCCATCCGGGTACAGCAGTTGCGCGCCGACCAGGCCGGCCTGCGGACAGGTGGCGAAGGTGTGCAGCAGCGCGTCCAGCCATCCGGGCTGGGGCACGGTGTCGTTGTT